>DUHU01000136.1:5287-6361 GCA_013330765.1 Candidatus Poseidoniaceae archaeon
CCGAGCCGATCGAACACGACGTGGGTTCAGAGCATTGGTCCATCATCACGGTCTACGACGCCGACGATCAGCCCATCCACCGATCGGTCACATGGATCCTCTCTGGACTTGAGGTCAGCACCGAGTTGGGACAAGGTGAACACCGCATCGCCATGGTCAACCATGGCCGTGCGGAACGGTTTGGAGACGACACCTGGGACCTTCAGCAAACCCCACTCGTCCACTTGGACACGCTGGTCAACGGTGACGTCCGACTGACCATGGCGCTGCGGGACGTGACCACCACCGGAAGCATCGGAAGCGGTCGGGTTCCATTGGATTTCGTGTCCCTTGGGGGCCTCACGGTGTTCTCGGGTGAAGTTTGGAACCTGAGATTCACCATGCGGAACATCGTGGACCAAATCGTCACGCCTCAGATCCATGACGCATGGCTGACCGACTACACGCTCAACCGTGCTGCAGGCACGTTGGACCAACACGTCGGCATCAGCCCGTGGCAACGGGCATCAGGAACCGACGGCTTCACCGTCGATACCGCCGGTGCTCCACTCCACTTCGAACTCGACGTGTCCCGCATTGAGGTGAGACGTTGAACCTCCACCGCGAAGAAGAGGCCGTCTCTTCCACGGTGGCGACCGTCCTCCTGTTTGGCGGCGTGATCAGCATCATTGGTATGATGATGGCCTCCATGATGCCGGTCATCCTTGAGATGCAGGGCTCGATCGAACGCAACGACATGGCCGCACAACTGGGATTGCTGGCTCAGAGGGCCGATGCTCTCTCGGAAACGGGCATGCCGGGTGATGCTGCCCATGTTGAAATTCGACCCATCGACGGTGAGTTGAGGTGGGATGAAACGGCGAGTGGCATGTGGTATGCGGCCACATGGGCCGAGTCCCACACCCTTCGCTCCCGTGGGCTGTTGAATTTTGACGCAGAATTCGACGTTCGGCATCAGGAATCAGAAACCACTGCGGTGTGTTTGGACGACCTGCGCCTCGGTGCAGATCGCCCCTTCCACTACACCACGCCCGCATGGGTTGAATCGATGGTCATCAGCGTGACACCGGGCGT
>DUHU01000111.1 GCA_013330765.1 Candidatus Poseidoniaceae archaeon
CCGGGAGAAGTCATCGACACGACACGCCTGACGGCCTCGGCTCCGGGGGACGCTTGGTGGACTGGAACCGACGACGTCCGACTCGATGCGGGTTGGGAAGGCGCGACCCCCGCAGTGTTGAACGTCTCTGCAGATTCAACGGCGCATCTGGTGGCGGACGTTGACGCGCCCGCATGGATCGACGTGCTTGTGCACCACGCCTCAAACGAAATCGAGCTCAGACTCATCCTACAGAACAGCAGTTCCGAAATCACACACGGCACGCTGGCCTTGACGCCGGACGACCTGCCCTACAACCACCGGTTGGCCCTTGAGGACGATCAACGGCTCCTCGTGCTCGTCGAAGGCACAGCACCGAACACCGGCGTGGCCCTTACCATGGCCGCGCATCCGATCTTTGGCGCCATGGATGTCCGCACCACGGACACGACCACGCACGTTGTGGGTCACGGAGGACAAATCAAGGCCTTCGAGGTCAACGACACCGACGCGTTGCACGTTGTTCCTTCCCCCGCTTCTGAACTCCGCGTCCACCATCTCGTTCAAGGCGCGTGGGTGGCCACGAGTCATCCGAACATCACAGAACCGACCACGGTATGGGCATTGCCCGATGCGAGCGCCCTTCGAATCACCTGCATCTCAGCAACATGCTCCGCAGACGTCCTCCACGCCAAAGCCTCGGACCTGGGAAGCGGCCAAGACGCGCAGGGGTATGTCGACGTCACGGACGAAGCGCTCCTGGGCGGGGGAAGCACTGGGTACCTTCCGTTGAACGGAAGTGAAAGCGGCCATCTCGTCCGAGCCACGCATGACGTGGCCGACGTGTTGCCGTTCTACATCGACGCTTGGGAAGATTCAATCCATCTCGTCAAGGTGAGCGTGTGGACCTCGGAACCCGTGATGCTGGAGTTGATTCCGATCGATCCGCTGACAGGGAAAGCCGACGAGGACGAACGAAAAATCGAGTTGGTGGACGGCCAGGGTGAAAGCCTCAGCGCCCAATTCGGCCGTGGTGCTCACCTGATTCGTGTCAGCCTCGTCAACCCTGATGCAGTGCTCAACACGACGTGGGGAGGCGATGCAGCGACCCTCAACTACACCATCGAAATGGCCCATGGGGTCGTTGACGAAGGCGACGAACCGTGGTTTGAACCGGACGAGGCTTCCCAGATTTGGGGGGCACGTGTTCGATGGATGCTCGGATTCTGTTTCCTGCTCCCAGTGGCCTACCTGGGCCGCATGCAACGCAAGAGAACGGTGCTTGCCAACACCCTTCGTGCCCAAAGGGAACGCTTGCGTCGCATCGTCGAGCGCCTCGACGAAGGCCGACCTGTGGAAAAGGAGCGCCGTGATTTGCACCTGGCCCTCGATGCCGTGGCCACGTTGGAATTCGAAGAGGCGTGCCGAAGTTGGGGCCGGCCTGACGTGCAACACCGTACCGAGGAACTTGCCCTTGCGGCCTGGCGTCTCGATCCTCGCTTGGCTCAACATGGGAAACACGTGGTCCTTGTCGGGCTCTCGGCAGGACCACGCACGTGGGAAGCCACGGCGTTGAGGTTCGATGCACCCCTTGGTGCAGCCTGCGAGGTCAGCGCGGTTGAACCTCGCTTCATGCATCACGGAGAGGACGTCTTCCTTGACACCATTCGAGCCGAGACCGTGGTCTTCCTGACCGTCGAACTTGACGGAGATGGCACCCGCGTGGACCTCGAAGTGAACGGTTTGGTGGATGCAGAACCAAGGGCTGCTCGTGCGAATTCTTCGTTGGAATTGACCCTCGAAGAAGAGGCGTGATCAACCGCCACGTCGGCGGGTATCGGCCTCTTCTCGAATCCTTTCCTCAAGGTCCTTCGGTGCAAGTTCATCTCGCAACTCTTCGAGCGCTGCCTTGGTTTTTCGAGGCAATTTGGTCGGCATGTGAAGTTTGAGCAACACCACCACGTCGCCTCTCCCACCACCACGAAGGCGAGGGAAGCCTCGGCGTGGGAGGTCGATGGTGTCACCTGCCGTGGAGCCCTTTGGAACACGGATCTCCAGGGGCTTGCCATCGAGATGGTCCAAGGTGACGGTGGTGCCGAGTGCCAAGTCGGCGTAACCCAATGGAAGGGACATGATGAGATCGCTTCTGCTTCGCTCAAAGAATGGATGCGGAGAGACTTCCAATTCCACGAGGAAGTCGCCTGCGGGTTGTCCATTCCGACCGGGTTCTCCTTTCCCACGAAGGCGAAGTCGCGTCCCGTCCTCGGCCCCTGCAGGAATGCCGAAACGAACGGTGGTGTTTCGATCGACGCGCCCGCGGCCTTTGCACACCTTGCAGATAGTCTTCGGAATTTTCCCACGCCCGTCGCACGTGGAACACGGGCGGTCTTGGCGGGATTGAAACGGCCCCATTTGCACCACGCGGGAAAGGACGCCACGGCCCGAACACTCACTGCAGGTTTCCAACACCCCTCCCTCTGCTCCCGTGCTTGAACACACGGAACACGGTGCTGGCAAGTCCAACTCGATTTCCTCTTCCGTCCCGTTCATGACGTCCTCGCTGGACACCGTATGCCGGTACAAGATGTCGCTACCGCGGCCTGAACGTTGGCCACCGCCGCCGCCGCCCCCAAAGAAGGCAGAGAAGATGTCCGAGCCGCCGAACAAGTCGCTCAAATCGACGTTGAAGCCACCGCCAAAGCCACCGGATGGGCCGTCGTGCCCGAAACGATCGTATTGGCCACGCTTTGAAGGATCAGACAAGACCGCATAGGCTTCCTGAATCTCCTTGAATCGGTCCTCCGCGTCGGGCTCCTCACTGCGGTCAGGGTGATATTTGCGTGCCAAACGACGGAAGGCGTTCTTCAAGGCCTTCTCGTCCGCGTCACGACCGAGGCCGAGCACCTCGTAGTAATCGCGCTTCCCGCTCATCTCGACCCCGACTCGTCGGCTCGGGGGGCCGCCTTCAACCCAACGCCCCAGAACGGTCAAGCGCCAACGGGTGGAAGCGTGAATCCACACTGCGGGCAAAAGCGCTCATCGGGCTCATGGGGTGCACCGCATGCGGAGCACGTGAGAACTGGAGCAGGCGGTGGAGCCAACGCCGCCGGTGCTGATGCAAGAGGGGCAGCGGTGGAATCGGATTCCATGGCGATGGGTGCAACGGGACGAGCGGCGATCAAAGGGTCTTGTTCAGCCCGTTGCGTGAGGGCCGCGCGTCGTCGGTCTTCACGGGATTGTGCGAGGTCATCGCCACGACGGAACAAGCGTCCGATTCGGTCCAAGAGTTGGTCCATCCCTGACGACGTGGTCGAGGCGCCCACCGTGCGCTGAACGTCCTCAGAACGTTGAATTCGCATGCCATGCACCGTTTCAACGTCCACTTCTGTACCGATGTTGACTTCACTGCCCTCTCGGGTCAAGCCACCGACCTTGGCGCCGGCATCGATGCTGAGCGCTTGACCCACGGGTGGGGCGTCGTTACGGTCCCACAATCCCTGCTCTTCAGCCTTGAACACGGGGTTCAGGCCCTTGAGCGAGGCCGAACGGCGGTGCTCATGGTCGCGTTCCACACGAGCGCGGCGGAACAGGACGACCCCTGCGCCAACGAGGACCCCGTAGTACACCCATCGCATCCAAGCGGACACGTCAAGCATGGCGTTGAACGGTGTGACGGTCACATCAAGACCCAAGCCAATGACGAACGGCGTCACCAGCAGGCCTTGTGAGATGCCGCCACGTGCCGCCATGTTCCCTCCATCCTGACCGTTTAGGGATAGAGGTTCGTCCGGCCTGCTCTATCGGTCCCGCTTCTTTGGAGGGCCAAACATGAGCGACCGAAGCAAGCCCAGGCTAAATCCGGAATGAAGCATGATCAAGCACAATGGAACGCCAAAGACTTGAGTTGCACGACGAACAACGAACGTCGAGGCAAGTCCGGCACCGAGCAGCACGGCGATGTAAGCGCCAACCGGTACGACCACCATCGAAGGGACGGTGGCGAACAGCACCGCGCAGAGAAGTGCTCCAAAAAGAGGGGCAAATTCCCTTGGGCCGGCGCGACCCGGGTGGGAGCGGAGCAGGCGGCCACGCCAGTATCCGTACCGGACCGCCATGCGCCAATGCCCACGCAAGGTCTCCCGACGGTGCATTCGTACGGTCATGGCCGGGTCGCGTTCAATCACTCCGTCGTCGACAAGGAGACGCATTGAGAGGTCGCTGTCCTGGCTGGTTGCAAACTCCGGATTCCAACCCCCCACGTCCTCGATGGCTTGGCGACGGTGGGTGGCGAAGGCGGGAACCTTGGTCAAACCCGGTGTTGCGAATTCAGCAAATTGACCGCCTCCGCGACCAAAACGTGAACGCAGCGCGCCGTCCACCCATCCCTCGACCGTGGTGCGCGAGCGCTCAGGACCCAGCACGCGCACGCCCATCGCGACCAAACGGTCACCATGGCGCTGAAGGCCAGAGGCCCAAGCTTTGCGTCGGGTGGAGAGATGGTCTGAGGAAATGCGGACATGGCCAATGAGTTCAATCAACAATTCAACGTCATCAGCGAGGTGGTGCATGGCCAAGTTTCTGGCATGTGGTACCGTTTTGTTGGGATTCTCCACGACCAAGAATCCGTGCCCGCTGGACGGCGTGTGATCCTCGAGGATGTCCTTTGTCCCGTCGTCAGATCCCCCGTCAAGAACGATGACGTCAAACGCCGAGGCAGGCAGGTCCTGTGCGTCAAGGTCGGCAAGCAGGGCCCCGATGTGCTCAACTTCGTTGAGAACGGGGATGACCACCGCCATTCGAGGCCCGAGTGCATCGCTCACATCCGGTGCTTGTCCCCTTCGGACTTGATGGTGTCCCCCTCGATGGGCCCGATGGCTTGAGAACGGTGACCACGTCCGAGGACCGATGAGCGCTCCACGTGTCCGGCTCACGGGCGTCGACGAGGGGCTGAGCGTGACCGTTCGAACACACATCCTAGGAGCAGACGACGGCCAGCGTATCGCTGAAGCTTTCGCCGCCATGTTTCCGGATGCTCCTTCCGTGGAATGGCCCACATCCCCGGTCTTTCCAACCGAGCAGGATCTCCACGTCGAGGTGCTCAACGTCCCACTTGACACATATTTGACGAAATTGCACGACCAGCGCATCCTCGACACGGCCTTGGACGTGATGGGTTCCGACCTCAACGCAAACACCACGGTGTTCTCGATACAGCGCGTAGCAGCCCTGTCCGGAAAGGTGACCTTTCGCCTCCCGGGGCACGCACCCCTTGGCGGAGTGTTCGACATCGAAATTTCCGGGGAGGGATTGGAAGATTGGTTGCTTGCAGCCACCCACCACCAAGGCCGCGCCCACGTCCCTCGCCAGATCGGTGACGAACGAGCGATGGACGAAGACGGAGAAGCCGTCACGTGGTTTGAGCGATGATCACGGCGACGGGACCAACGTCAGCATGACATCGCGGTCCGGTCCGAGCCAATCGTAGGCATCGATCTCATCCGAGGGGCCGAACCAACGCAATGAATCGTGGGCCTCCGAGGTCAAGACACTCGGCAGTGGATTGACGGCGTGGACCTCGATGACGTTGATGCGGTACCGACGCCATGGTTGAACCCCCCACCAGGCGCCGCGGTGTACCCCAGCGGTCACCTCGATGCCGAGTTCTTCCATCCATTCACGCACGACAGCGTCCTCAAGTTCCTCGCCGGGTTCGAATTTCCCGCCAGGCAGTTCCCAGCGTCCCGGAGCAGCCTCATCCGGCCCGCGACGCGCCACTAAGACTTGGTTTCCAGCAAAGAGGGCTCCAGCCGCCACGTCGATGACTGGAGGGTACAGCAACCGGGTAAGCACGCATTCAGCCATGCTGCGGCTACGCGTCAAGGGCCAGTGATCCTCGGGAGGAACATGGAGAAACAGTGCGGGTGGAGGACGGATGAGAGAAGCGGATGCAGCAAGGGTGCGGTGAAGGGTCTCGTTGCACACATATCCCCCCGCATCGTCCGACCACGTGGCATCGGGGTCGCAGGTCGACAATCCAAACCGCTCACGGTCCACCCCCGCCTTGAGATCCCCCATACCCGTGATGGTCGCATCGTTCACTTGCCTCCCAGAATTGTCCGGCTCCCGCATCGTCAACCCGTCCCGGCCGAGCCATTCGACTCGGGCATGGGTGCAGGAACCACAGAGCCCGAGATGGAGGATGGCATCCCATCTCTTGCCCTCCGCCAATCGGCGGGCAGTCTCGGCAGCACCGGATTCGTCCACGGAGAGAAGACGAGTTTCAACCTCAACCCTCTCCGAGGCATCGGTCCACGGGTCCTGTACGACCATTTGCTCCGGCCATGATGCGATCAAGGCCTCCGTAGGATTGGATGAATGCGTCGAAAACGCGCCGAAACCCGTGACCAGGACCCGCCGCATGACCTTCCCTTCCATCGAAGGACCATGAGGTCGTCGCTCTGGAAGCCAACACGTTGAGAAGGCAGCAGGTGTTCTTTCGTTCATGGGCGAGGAATTGGTGGTGTCCCTCCCCGTCGAGGCACCGCGCCGTGTGGGTCCGCTGACCTTGCTCAAAGAAATCTGGAGGGAGATCACCTTCGGCATCGGGGTCTGGGGTTCTGCGCGTCCCCTGTTCACCGTGCTCCTCGCCGGAGTTCCCTTTCTCTTCTTGGGCCAACACATCAATCGAGAGCACCGCAAAGGCATCGATTACGGCCTGCTGCAAATCCCGTTGGCCCTGACGGTCGTCCTTTGGTTGGGGCTCTACCTCTGGTCCATTTTCGATGCATGGCGGTCGGCCACGGCCATCGTTGCACGCGGTGGATTGGCCGACTAAGGTCGCCAAAGTTGCTGCTCGGCCTCAAGATCACCTGAGGCGAGTTCGCTCAAATCGGCACGGTCGTCGTCATCGAAGTCGTCTGGGAGTTGGCCGCTGAACACGGCGCCAAGCGAGGACGATTCCACGGCCCAGTACATCACGGAATCCTCGTTGGACGAATGCCCTGGATGATCTTCGTCCTCGTGGTCGCGGGGGGAGGTGTACACCAAATTGACCAGACCCAAGAGGTGGCCCACTTCATGGAGGGTCACGCTGTTTTCGATGTTCTCCGCACTCGGACGACGGAGGATGTTTTCGGCATCTTCGATGCTGTCCCTGAACACGGCCACATCAGCCGCGTTGACGGCCACACCGAGGACGCCGTCCTCGGAGTACTCCCCCGACGGGAACAAGACGTGCCATCTCAGCGTGCTGCCATCCATCGGCGGTGCTTCGCGGTGTTCGAGGGCTTGCGAACGGACCGCATCCGGAGACCAAGCACCGCTGTGAGTGAATTCCGTTTCCGTGATCTCCGCGCGGATACCACCGGGCTTGTCGCAGACATCGTTGAGTCGATCGGTCAGGAGTTCCACGGTGGTGGCCTCTGGAGCATAACCAGGAGCATGATCAATCTCGATCACCATGTCGGTGAATTGGCTTGATGAAAGGCAGGCAAGGGTGAGGCCACCGGGTATTCCGCGTTGCTCGGGGAGGGCCTCAACCAACCCGTCGCGAATCCCACCGAGGCATCCCGGTAGAAGCATGAGCCCGGTCAGAAGGAGTGCGAGCGCGGCCCTCTGCATGGGATGAAATCCTCCTTGATTGATTTGAACCCGTGCTCAAAAGTCCTCTGGAATGTCCAGCGGGGAAAACAAACGCCCTGGGCCGTCCGCCGAGGCCAATTGCGTTCGAACGAGATGCTCCCAAGGCCGCAATGCCAGGATGCCATGCACCAAATCCGCATCGACTTCCTGAAGCGTCACTCGAATCAAGGTGTCCAGGATGTCCATCCGGTCGGCGTCCACGTGCTCCAGCAAGCGGTCCAGCGTGAACGCTGAGCTGGTTTCTGACCCAGAATCCGCTTCAAGCGGCCATGCCGCACTGACCTTCTCTTCAAGCACAATGCCTTGTTCCTCAGCCCACGCTTGGAGGGGATCCAACATCGAGGTGATTCGCCGCTGCAACACGATGCCAACTTCGACGATTGGCATCCCGAGTTGCCCGATGAGGTGCACCATGCGTTCGGTCAGCGTCACCATGCCGTCGACGTCGTCGGTCGCCATGCATCCGCCTCACTGCGCGTCGAGGTAGGACCAGCCGTAGTGCGCCCACTGTTCTTCCGTCCATCCGGCCGGAAGACCGTTTGGGGGCTTGGGCGGAAGACCGCG
>DUHU01000241.1 GCA_013330765.1 Candidatus Poseidoniaceae archaeon
CGCGCTGACTCGGGCCACGACCCACTTGAACCTCACGACTCGTGGTGTTCGACTTCAACCCGGGTCGAGCGGGCATCAATACGCAACTGAGGCATCCCCTCTCGCCAACCAAGTTCAGCGCCGGTCAACTTGACGTGGTCGCCAGGGCGTATGTCCAGAATCCGGTCCGTCAAGCTGCTCCCAAACATGGCCACTTCGATGATGCGTTCACCGTCGTAGACGTGCAAAGTCCCCATGGACCAAGGACGTCCATCGAGCCGAATGCCTTTCCCACGACCAATGGAAACAACCAACGCCGACACGTTGGCACGGGTCCGCAACATGCCCAACCGGGTCACATCGGCCTCTGGATCGTCGGCATGGAACGTCGTTCCTGCGTCAGCATACAATCGAGGCGAACGCCTCCAAGCTCCGGGCAGGGCCCCGCGTACCAAGACTGGTCCTGCGTCGATGTCGTGGATTCCTGGCGCCGCTCCCGGCTGGCTTTCCTCAAGCGCAACATGGGCCCGACCGCTGGTCAATGCTGCCCCGATGACGGATTCTCCGAAATGGTTCGGCAAAGGCCCCCATTTCCCATCGAGTGTTCCTCGGACATCGACCCGATGTGGAATTCGACTCAGAGGCTCAAATGGAGGTGCTATAGAAGGAGGTGCTGAGTTTCCTTGGCAACGTTCATCCAGCAGCGCAAGGACCCCTTCATCTGTATCCAATGCGCACCAGCGGCATTGTTCTCGGTCACAGGGTGATTCGATGGTCAGCGGCCATGCCATCGCGCCTTTGCTTCCTTCAGCCATCGCCATGGCTACGCTTTCAAGCTCCGATGTGGCTTCATCAAAATCCGCAAAGGGTTCGACCATAGCGCGCTTCCCACCGTCCAGATACCACCCCTCGATTCCGTCGGGTGCGACGCCGAAACATGCTTCCCACAGCCATCCGTAAAATCGCATTTGATCGTGAAGCGAAGCCCCGTAAGGTCCACCTCCATTCCCAGATTTGAGGTCGACAAGGCGGACGTTTCCGTCCCATCGCAGGACCATGTCCAGTTCGCCGGCAGCCCATCCTTCGGGATGGAACATCCGTTGCGGTTGCCCGACTCGGGGGTCCTTGACCCATGGGCGAATCACTTCCCATGCTTCGGCATGGTTGACCGCAGCGCCTTCACCCTGCCAACCCTCGAACCCTTCCTTTCGAGGAGGCTCAAGGTGTGGCGGCCAACGGTCAGGAAGGGGATGCTTCGGCTTCGAGCCGTCGCAAGGTGCAGGCGTGTCGAAAACGTGTTCACCTGCCCGCATGGCGTGAAGGTGCGGTCCGCCTCCAACCTCCACGCAGCGGTCCACTTCGACCATGAGGAGTTCCACGGCCGACCAAACCCTCGAGGTCAAATCCTCGACCGTGAAGGGCCAACCCGGCGTTTCCCATTCACGGCGCCAAGGCAAGTCATCCCAACGAGCAACCCCCTCTTTTCGTATTGCGACGGCCTCCTCTTCTGCGCACTGCTTCAACCATGCGAGAAGCATCTCGCGGTCCGCTCCTGCTGGAGCGTGACGCATGATCAAGCGAATCACGCCCTCCTCGAGAACATGCCCAAGGACTTGCGAGGGTGAAGTGGGCGAGCCCAAACCAAGTCCCCGTGTAATGCGCCATTCGGTTTGGCATCGGCGCCACGTGCTGTAGGCGGAACCAGACAGTCGTCGTCGAGAGCGCCCAAGCGGGCCTCCGACGGGTGGCGTCGTGACCGGCATGAACAACGCACTCCAGAACCCTGCATCAAGCACGCGGCTTCAAGCGGAGTAGGAATAGTAGTCTCCGGCCTTGCGTTGTTCGCGGTCTTTCCTGCTCTCAGACTTGTTGATCCTGGGTCGTTTCGACTCGTGATCACGACGGAAGGTGATGTTCACGCCCGCCAAAAATCGATTCATTCCTTCACGCAAATCGAACGGACCTTCGGCCCGTCCGTGCACGCCACCCTCGCCCTCAAACACGAGCAGAGAATCGCTGACGATGTCAATGAAGTAGACGTCGTGATCGATCACAAACGCCGCTTTTTCATTCGATTCCATGGTCCGACGGATGGCTTTTGCAGCCTCCATCCTCGCGTTGGCGTCAAGGTGAGCGCTCGGTTCATCGAGCAAGTAGACGTCGGCCTCACGTCCCAAGCAAATGGCGATGGCCACGCATTGCCGCTCACCGCCGGATAGCCTTCGAACGCGCTTTGCAAGAAGTTGGTCGACGCCCAGCGCACGGATGACGTTGACGTGGAATTCTCCGGAACGCCAGCGTGGCCCAAGTTCGCTGTCCAGCCACAATTGCACCGTGCCGTCCATGTCAAGATCGAGATGCTGGGGTTTGTACGAAATTTTGGCACCCGCACTCACCCAACCCGCGTCGTATTCCAGTTCCCCCGCGAGCATTTTGATCATGGTCGATTTGCCGGTCCCGTTGGGACCGACCACACCAACCACCTCTGCCCGGTGCACGGCGCCCTCCTTGGCCTCGAGTTTGAACCCACCAAGCGTCTTTTCCAAATCGCCCCACGACACCATGGGAGCGCCGGTTTCGACCTTTCTGTCCTTGTGTCCAAGGAAGGTGATGGGCTTGTCTCGAATCCGAACGTTCTGTTCGATGAGGAAGCCTTCCAGGTAAGCATTGATCGCCGCACGGGTCGAACGGGCGGGAGTGAAGATGCCGAAGGCTCCCTTGTTTCCGTACACAATGTGCACGAGATCGGCCAGCACGTCGAGGACGGCAAGGTCGTGCTCAATGACGATGACACGCCGCTCGGCCGCAAGCTCCTGAACGATCCTGACGATTCGCATACGTTCGTAGATGTCGAGGTAGGAAGAGGGTTCGTCCAAGAAATACACGTCGGCGTCTCGGAGCAAGGTCGCGGCCATCGCCATCCGTTGCAACTCACCGCCGGAGAGTTGACTGATCTCTCGGTCCAAAAGATGGTCGATGCCAAGGCCCGCGGTCATTTCAGCGAACAAGCCACGCTCGTCCACCTTTCGGAGCAAATCGCCAACCTTGCCCTTGACCCTCTGCGGGAGGCGGTCGACGTTTTGCGGTTTGACGGCGACCGAGATTCGCCCTTCCTTGACTTCGACCAAGAAGTCGCGAAGTTCTCCCCGTGGCAAGGTTTCGATCACGGCGTCCCAGTCGGCCTCGCCTTTCCAGTCGCCCAAGTTCGGTACCAACCGGCCAGAGAGGGCGTTTACGGCCGTGGACTTTCCCATGCCGTTGGGACCCAAGATCCCCACGACGCTGTCTTTGCTGGGGGTCGGCAATCGGAACAACCGGAACCCGTTCAACGAGTAACGGTGCATCATGTCGGTCTCAAGTTCGGCTGGGAGGTTGATGATTTTCACAGCGTCATCCGGGCACAATTTTGCGCGAACGAGGCACGGAGGACAAGCGAACTCCGAGATTTCAACCAACTTACCCTCGACAATGATGCATTCCTTGGAACACATCTGTGACCATTTTTTGAGGTATTCGTAGGCGTTGCTCTTCGGTTCGCAACGCTCGGGAATCACAACTGCAACACGCATCGTAGACCCTCCTAGAAAGAACGCGCCGGTGGCGCGCTATCAACGTGACCTCAAACGAGGCCCTTGAGGTGCTCTGCACCGCGGACCAGCTTGGTGGAACAGGGTGTCGGGAACTTCATGCTCGCCTTGCGAAGTGC
>DUHU01000074.1 GCA_013330765.1 Candidatus Poseidoniaceae archaeon
TTTGATGGAACCTGTCAACGTCGCCCCAGGCATCGAGGTGGCGCACTATGCGATGGCCACCATGCGAGGTGGAACCGGAGCCAGCGGCACCGTTGTTCACGAAATGCTCCATCAGATAGGCGCGATTGACCTGTACCCCGTTCACGACCCCGCTTGGAGCGGCACCTGGCAGGGTGTCGGTGATTGGGACATCATGGCGTCAGGAAACTGGAATGGAAACGGGGTTTGGCCGGCCCTTCCAACCGCAGCCAGCATGCAATTGATGGGACTGGACACCAGCTCGACCGTCATTCTCGACTTCCCCGTTCAGCGGGACGGAGCATGCCTTGGACCGACACTGAACCTGAGCGCCAGGCAAGACGGTGGAACCGTACTGAGGGTTGATTTGACTGAAACTCAACGTCTGTTCATTGAACTGAAAGGAGGGAATGCCTTCGATGACCGCCTACCGGGTGATGGGGTTCTGGTCACGTTGCTCGATGAATCCGCTGGTGATCCTGCCAGCAACGAGGTCAATGTCGATCCAGGGAGGCCTTGGCTCCGGGTGATCGAAGCCGACGACGACAATGGATTGTTGAATGGACAAGACGATGGCAGCGAAGGTGATACCTTCCAACACGGTGATCGCTTTGGTGCCGAGGGCGTGGTTGTTCGAGACCACAAGGGCATCATGGTTCCATGGACGGCTGAAATTGTGTCCGACGGAGAAGGCAACGGTACGGCCGTTGCGTTTTCCGCCCAAAATTGTGGCCATGGATTGGAGGTCGATGTGCCCCCGTATGGGTTGCAGGTCAACGGAAACGAAGCCTTCGTCCTGGCCCTGACCAACAACGATGCTCCGTGTACGCTGACAGGAGGCCTCAGCATGGATTTTGGTGGTCTCGTCACCTTTGAGTCACGCTTGATTGACGAAGGGCAACATGACGTGCTTCTCGTCCCCGAGCAAACCTTGTCCGGAGATGCCATCGATCGGCTGTCTGGCACGTTGGAATGTGCTGGCACTTTGTTGAATCTGGACGTGCCGATCACAATCCTCAATCGAATCCCAAACGATGGTTCAGTCATCGACACCATTCACGTCAGCGAAAACGATGTTCTGGACGTGCAAATTCGAAGCACGGGGCATGGTCCCTCAACCTACACAGTGCTTGTCGAAGGACCGCTGTCAAGAATTGCGTCTGCACCGTCCCGGGTGACCCTCGATGCCGATGTGCACGTGCTTCCTTTGGAGGTTGACCCATCGGGCTTGTTGGAAAACGGCATGCTCATTCGAGGAGAAATTCACTTGGTGAATTTGGACGGTGGTCGCACCGTCTTGCCGGTCATGCTGACCGCCGAAGAGGAATCGTCAGGAATCGACCGACTCCGCCAACCCGAAACAGCGGTCGGTTTGTGCATGATGCTGATTGGCTTGACGCTGTTATGGCCTCGTCAAGCAAACAAGCCGACCACAGCAGATACAACGGACCAACGCCCACAGGCGAAGCAAGAAACACTTACGCTGGACGCTTGGGGGAGGCCTCTCGACCATGATGACGCGGCTGAGCAGGGCGCCCAGGTAGCGCACGACGAATGGCCATCCAGCGACCATCAAATTCTGTGACCCACGTCTTGTTCACGCCCTCTGCCAAACGAACTGCAAGGCAGACCTCTTCCCAATGGACAGGACGTCGCTCTTCGGTCTGAACCAACCAAGGCGCGTGTGTCGCATCAATGTCATCGTCGTAAGCGCGCCAACGGCAGCCGTACTTGAAACCGGGGCGGAGCATCACGCCCAATTCCATGAGCGCGTAGGCCTTCGCAGCCACGTCAGTCAATGGCTCACCGTCGACAAGATGGGAGAGGATGGCCGTCTCCTCACGGTTCAATTGCCGGCCAGACGCATGCGTGGTGCCGACCTGAGGCCAAGGCCAACCGCCGTCGCTCAAGGGGAGCCTCACGCCGTCTCCGCAAGGAACGCGAACCTGCCATGCACCCACCACATCCTCACGATCAGAAGCGCTCAAGGCCATCCAAGGTGCAAGCGCCCCACGGAAATCAACAGGATGCACGTGATACATGGTCACGTCAAACTCCTCATCGATGATGTACCACTCAGTGAGCAACCCCTGTTCATCGTCGTCGAGCACGTCCTGGATCAAGGAAGGCCAATCGACTTCAGAACCCGCCGTGGACCAATCCGCATTGGCCTCTGGAGGAGCGGGCGGTTTGGCATGCCGTGACCATCGTGAACCCCATCGTCCGGTTGAATCCGATGCCTTTGCGTTGAGCACCAGCACCTCTCCTCCGGATCGGGCGACGTCGAGCACCACCGCACGTTGAAGCAGATCAGGTTCTCTGTCCAAAGACGCCTCAACCCATGTGGGATTGGGTAACGAAACGTGACGGTTCCAATGGCAGAACAACACCTCTTCCGACGAGAGAAGAACGCTCCCGTCGGGCAATCGACGCCCAAGTTTGCTCTTTTCGTACAGGCGTTGCCCAAGCTTGGCAGGGACGACCCAACCGTCTTCGTGCTCCACAGGAGGATCCCAACGGTCACGTGGACCTTCTGGCCGGTTCCCGAGGGGACGTTGTGGGCGGGGCCGCGGCCGTAGTTCGCGGTCTGCCATACGTGACCCTGAGGCAACCCACTCATAGACGAAACGGAGGAACATTCCTATGCAGTTGAGACCACTGGACCTCATGGCGGGACAAACGAAGTCCGTCCCCGTGCTGGACCGGCTCGTGATCTACTTG
>DUHU01000109.1 GCA_013330765.1 Candidatus Poseidoniaceae archaeon
CCAGGATGCGGAGATTTTCCGGTGCGTTGCGGAATTTGGTCACGGTCATGGACGTCTCGAAATCGGTACCGATGGTCCGGACCTTGAATTCCAGCACCATGTCGGCAATACCCGCCACTTCTTGCCGCAAACCTGGCGGCAAACCGTCGGTGGAAATCGTGACCAAGAGCAACCCGCGAACCATCTGGGTGTGGGCCTGAAGCATGCGCATCATGGAGATGACGCGGGACGGATCTTCACGCTGCACGAAGAAATCCATGCTGTCAAGCACGGCCCGGAAATACGGGTCGAGGGCCATGACCTCGTTGGTCACCTCGGTGAGGAAATCGCGATTTTCTATGTCGACAAAACGAGTCTGGGCCAACCGTTGAATGTCGGGGAGTTGGAACCCTTCCAGACGGTACCTGCTGGCCAGGAGGTCGCGTTCCAAGACGCTGGCGTTGTACTCCTCACCCACGGTCCGGACGCCGATGTCCAAGGGCCACTTGTACTTCTCATACACGCGAATAATTTCCTGCTGTGCTTCATTGGTGGAGATGAGGATGGTGTTTTCCGGCTCTTCTGCCGGAGAGGTGAACTGCTTCGCAAACAGTTCCGAACCGGACCCTGTTTGCGTGAAGGCGACGATCATGAATCCTCGAGGGACGCCTCCGCCCATCACGCCGTCGAACTTCGGCACGCCGAAGCTGCCGACCTTACCGAAGAATTCCTCGTCTTCTGCACTAAAGGAGATGTCTGCCATGGTTTCACCTCACTGGATGACGACCTGCCCACGGTCGATCAAGGACGTGCAATACAGGTCCAGGTTTGCCAGCACAAGCGGCGGCGTTTGGTCGGGCACATTGAGCAGCACGGAGAGGACCTCCCGCTGCCGGAACGTGTTGATGAAGGTGTGAAGGTATTCTGCCAGCATCCTGTCATCGTTGTAGATGGAGAGGGCGTTGATGCTGTCGACAAGGACGAAGTTGCGCTCCATGTTTGAGGTCCGAAGAATGTAGAGGGTCCGCAACAAGACGGATTCGAGCATGATGGGGCTGTCCACAAAGTGGACGTTCGGATAGGGTACGTCGGTGCCGCCGAGAATTCCAGAAGAGACCAAATCGAGGAACTGGATGTTGCTGACGTCCACGCCTATGGATTCGAAGGCTTGGATGATTTCGACCGCCCCTCGGCTTGCAGAGATGTAGACGCCGCCCATCCCGAACGATTGAATGAGGGGCATCATGGTGCTGGCGGTGACCATGAATGAATTGGAGTTCCCGCAGCGCACCTGAACGGCACTGTTGAGCGACACTTCGGTCAGTTGTTCGGCAATCAGGGCATCGAGTTCGAACATGCTCAGGCACCCCATCGTGTGGTTTGATCGGAAACCGCGCCCCACTTCAGCATCGGCGTCAGCATCACACCAAGTTGTGTGAGTTCAATGGAATGTTTGGCCCTGCTGTGGGCCGTCCCACGCATTTTGACCACCTGAAGGAAGCGCAGGAGGTGCCCCATTCGCTCGACGTCGCCCATCACAATGATGCCGTCGGCAATCGCTTCTTCCACGCCGAATGAGGACCAATGCGCGTTTTCCGTGGCCGACGTGATCTCGGAGATCAGTACCGTGGTGCACCCGAGGGTGGCCAACTTCTTCCCGAGCGTGAACAGGAAGTCACGGATGAGCTGCTCGCTCTTGATCTTGTAACAAAGGGTCGTCACGGAATCGATGACGAGGCGGGTGACACCGATGGTGTTCACGATGTCCACGATGGCTTTGATGAGGGCGTGAACGTCGTCCAAATCGAAGGTGGCTTTGTCGAGGCCGAGCCAAGAGTACAGCACGTCCACGTCGAAGACGTTGATCAACCCGGTGTCCACCATGTTCATGTCGAAAAACGAGTACTGCCGGATGTTTTCCAACAATTTCACGCTTGGCTCCGTCGCGGTGAAATGGGCGCAGGCTTCCCCTGCGAGGGCCCCACGGACAAGGAATTCCATCGCCAGGGTGGTTTTCCCAGAACCGCAGGTGCCCGCAGCGAGAACGGTGGAGCCGTACGGGATGCCTCCGCGAAGGATTTCATCCAGCCCGTGGATACCCGTGACGCACCGGTCGCGGGTGTAGACGCTGTTTGGCATCATGGGCTTCATTCCCTGACGCGGGACCTCGGTTCAAGAAGCATCCGCCGCCAATGGCGCATCATGCTGCAATGACCGGGGTCCATGAACCGGGGGTGGGCGAGTCGGTCACGGTCCAATCGCCCATGTCACGAAGGTCGGTTCCATTCCACGTCAACGCGTCTCCGGACAACAACAGATGCCCGGTGCTTCCTCCCCAGAGGATCGCTTGGCGGGTCGCAGGGAGGCTCGTGGTAGGATCGGTGTAGTCCACCTTGAATTCACCCTTGTCGTTGGGGAGCACATCGATTTGTCCGACCCCCAAAAGCCCGACCACGCCTAGGTCGAACACTTGGGTGGCGTTGCCCGTATCCTGTGAGGTGGCATCGCCGGTGAACAGCGCCACGCCACCACCTGTGATGAGCCCGTCCAGCATCAAGTGGCTGGTTGTGTCGCGGGTGTCGATCACGTGGAAGGACCATCCAAGCAAACGGACAGCGAACCCTTCTGGATTGTGCATTTCAAACCACTCTGGGCCTCCGTTGTCAGGATGAGGTTGAATTTCGCTGACCTGCAAAATGGACGATGCCCGACCGCCGTCATGCACTTCCAAAGCGACACGGTAGAGGGCCCCGTCTCCGACCACCAATCGGGTGGCGCGGCTCGACGTTTCGGCCCCGATCCGAGTCGTTCCCCCGTCGAAGACCGTCTCCTGGCTGGAACCGTTCGCGTCGAGCACATCGATGCGCAGATGGACGTCAAAGGAAGCATCAAGACCAAGTCCGGCCGCAAATCCCTGCTCCGTGACCTTGCTCAACCCCGCCAGTCTGACTTCGTCGAGTTTTCCGTCCACG
>DUHU01000094.1:0-676 GCA_013330765.1 Candidatus Poseidoniaceae archaeon
CGCGGTTGATTCCCGCCAGCCGGGGGCCAACAACGTGCTGCCAAAGGACCACGTCCCGAACGTCATCCTCGACCACCACGCCGTGGGCGACCTCCCTGCCGCAGACGTCGCCATCGTCCACCCAGAATTCTCGGCCACCTCGTCCTTGGTGGCCAGCCTGATGACCGCCTTGGATGCGGAAATGGACGCGGTGCTGGCCACCGCCCTTGCCTTTGGCATCCGTACGGACACGCTCGGCTTTTCACGAGGCGTCAGCCCAGCAGACCTCCGCGCGCTTTCGTGGTTGAACGCCTGGGTGGACCATGAACTCCTCCGCCAAATCGAGGCCCCTCCGCGGTCTCGCGAAGCCCTCGCGGCCTTCGCGGAAGCCCTTGCGTCGATGACGCTCGAAGGCGGCGTGCTCCTCGCCCCCCTGCTCCACCTGCCCAACCGCGATGCTTTGGCGCAGGTGGCGGACTTCCTGCTCGCGACCGAAGGCGTGGACACCGTCGTGGTGTACGGGCCACGGCAAGGTCGTGTCATCCTCTCTGCTCGGACCCGAAACCCCGATCTTCATCTCGGCCGCACCCTGGCCGGACGTTTCCCAGAAGGTCAGGCCGGCGGGCACCGTTCTCTCGCGGGCGGCCAGATTCAATTCGCCGGCTTGGTTGACGGGGAGAATCTTGCTATAGAACAC
>DUHU01000094.1:968-11667 GCA_013330765.1 Candidatus Poseidoniaceae archaeon
TGGTTGACGGGGAGAATCCTGCTATAGAACACGTGATTGAATGCATGACCGATGCTCTTCGCGACTTGTTGGGGGGTGACGGGGATGAGTGAGGCACCCTTCATCGACGTCTCGGACGAACTCCGTCTCCTCGGCACGGCCCACGTGGCCACATCGAGCGTCGAAGCCGTCCAGCACCACATCGATGCGTTTGCACCTGATGTTGTGGCGGTCGAACTTTGCCCCACGCGGTACGAAGCGCTCCGAGCCGACCGCAGGTTGGACCGTGAGGGGCTTCGTCGCGTCATGAAAGAGGGCAAGGCCCCGTTGGTTTTGCTGCAAGCCCTGCTGGCTGCTGAACAACGGAAGATGGGCCTTGACGAAGGTCAGCAGCCCGGCGCCGAGTTGCTCGCCGCTGTGGAGTGCGCCGAGGAGCGAGACCTTCGTGTGGAACTCGTCGACCGCGACATCCAGACCACGCTGAGAAGGGCGTGGAAGAGGATGCGCTTCCGCGAACGCGTTCGGTTGCTCTGGGCTCTGCTGGACGAGGACGACGACGAAGACGAGGCGTTTGACCTCAACGATCTGCTGGGTGACGGCGATCTGTTGAGCGACTTGATGGAGGAACTTCGGACGATTTCACCCGGCGCCGGTGACGTGCTCATCGACGAACGCGACGCCTACATCGCAGAGAAGGTGCGCCGGCTTGAGGGGCAGGGTCGCACCTTGGTCGTCGTTGGTGCGGGCCACCTGAAGGGCATCGCTGCCCACCTCGAGCAATCGGAGGGTCAGAAGCTGGATTTGGCCCCACTTGATACCCTTCCAGAGAAGGGAATGGTTCGTCGTGCGGTACCTTGGTTGATCCCTCTTGCCGTGTTTGGCCTTGTGGGCTGGAACGTCATCAACGGCTCCACTGAGGCCCTGATCGAGTTGTTCACCATCTGGACGGCGGCCAATGCGGTCCTCGCTGCACTTGGATGTTTGATCGCGCGTGGCCATCCCTTTTCGGTGCTCACCGCGGCTCTGGCGTCACCCATCACGTCATTGAATCCGACGCTTGCGGCCGGTTGGTTTGCAGGGTATGTGCAGCTGCGCATCGTTGAACCGAGTGCCGAGGACCTCACGCAATTCCTCAAACTCGAGCGCATCGGTGATTTTTGGTCCAACAAAGCCGGGCGCGTGTTGCTCGTCACCGCCCTCTCCAACCTCGGCTCGATGTTGGGTGCATGGGTGGCCGCAGGCACCTACGCCGGTTGGATCAGCCTCTGAGGTCGAAAGGCCGCATGGCCTGCAAGAGGTCCCAATGCGGAACCACGTCGTGGACCCTGAGCACGCCGACGCCTCTGAGGCAGGCCACAGCCGCCAAACCGAGGGTCCCTGCAAGTCTGTCTTCTGTCTTCGATTGGCCTGTCAGGTGGCCGACCACCGATTTGCGTGAAACGCCCCAGAGCACCGCCCAACGGCCTTTCTCAGACAAGGCCTCTCCCCGTTCCAACAAGGCCAAGTTGTGGTGTTGGCTTTTGCCGAAACCGATTCCAGGGTCCAAGCTGATCAACGCGGCAGGATGGCCCCGGTCGGTGAGGGCCGTGGCCGTGGACCACAAGGTGCTGTGAACCTCTGAGACGACTTCGTCGTAGTGGACGTTGTCTTGCATGGTTTCCGGAACGCCCTGCATGTGCATGATGCACACTGCAGCGCCTGCTCCGAGGACCACGTCCATCATGGCGGGGTCTCGCAGGCCGCTGACGTCATTGACCATGTCTGCGCCCGCTTCCAAAGCGGCCTTGGCCACGATTGCGTGGCGTGTGTCGATGGAGACCAATCCTTCGGGTCGGGCTGCTTTGAGGCGTTGAATCACCGGCAGCACGCGTGCTTGTTCTTCTTCAAGCGAGACGGGCTCTGCTCCTGGACGCGTTGATTCACCACCGACGTCGACCCACGTCGCGCCAGATTCAAACATCGCCAAACCACGTTCGACGGCCACGTCTCCCGACACACGAGAGTCCGCATGGAAGGAATCCGGCGTCGCATTGAGGATGCCCATCAAGCGTGGCAGGCCGTCCTCGTCGGGGCGAAGGGCCTTTGCCAAACGGTCTCGGCGAGCATCATCGCCCTGCAGGTCGGAGGGCACGCCCCTCCCAACCCGAGAGTCTTCATAAGGAGGCAGGGGGAAGCCTTCCCATGGTCGAAGACGAGGTTCCATCGGATGGAGCCACACAGGCTCTCCCCGATCAGGAGAACGTCGATCTCGCGGATCGCCTCATGGAACGTTTCCAACCCGAGGGAGGGCAAGGCCTCAATGCGATGCTTTCCAACCGCGCAAAATCTGGGGCAATGGTCCTTGCTGGGCTTGGATTCTTCATCTGGATCACCGTGTTTTTCAACCTCGATTCCACGGCGTCTTCCGACGATACCATTCTGCTGAACTTCGCTTTTCACAACATCGCCATCGTCGTCGCTCTGTTGAGTTTCTTGGCTGCAATTTTCTCCGAACTTGGGAGCGAGCGAGGCCGGGCAGCACCGAGCCTGATGGCCGGTCCAATGCAGTTTTTCGCCATCATCTACGTGTTTGAACCCCTGGCCACGGGGGCCATGGGCGATGCGCTGACGGTCGAGGAAGGCCTGTGGCGCAGCGTGCGACTGCTCGTGATTTTCGGTGGTGCTTACTACGGCGCGAGGTTGATCATGGAAGCATATTTCCTCGTTTGGCTGCGCACGTTCTGCGACACCTTTGGTTTCGTACCAGGCGCCGTTCAGCAGGGCCTTGCCGCGGCAGAGCCAGAACCGGCGGAGCAGGACATGGTCCTTGAGCTCGAAAGCGTTGCTTGAACCGCCGAGCGGTTGATGAGGGGCACGGACTCCCGCAGGCCATGGGTGAGCGGATTGACGTGCTCCGTTTGGGGCACCGCAGAGGCCGCGACCCTCGAATCACCACGCACCTTGCGCTGGTGGCCCGCGCCATGGGTGCAAACCGCTTCCTGCTTGGGGGTGACCAAGACGAGAAGATGTTCGAGAACGTACGGTCCGTCGAGTCACGCTTCGGACAGGCGATGGACCTCGAATACCTCGATTCCCCCATGGGGTGGTTGCGCACCTTTGCTCAGAAGGATGCGGGAGACGGCCGGCCCGGGACCGTGGTTCATCTGACCATGTACGGCATACCCCATCGCCAGGCCATCCCGCAGATCCGCAGAGATCGACCCATCGTGGTGGTTGTTGGAGGTGCGAAGGTGCCTGCAGAAGCCTTCTCCTTGGCCCATCACAACGTTTCCGTCGGCCAGCAGCCCCACTCCGAGGTCGCGGCCTTGGCCCTCTTCCTTGACGGGTGGACCGACGGTGCCGGGTTGGAACGTACTTTTGATGATCCGAAACTGGTCATTCATCCGAGCGCTCGAGGCAAGAACGTCTCGGAAGAGGAATGATTCTGACGATGCTCGGAGCCAAAATCGGCCCCAATCATTATTGAAGGCCGGTCGGGCCAAACGATGATGTCGGGGAACAGTTCGGACCCGCTCCGACTTCCTGATGCAGCCGACGTATTCGCACATGGCGATGCACCCCCGAAAGCCACGGGTTCGGGCATCCTGCTGACCGCGGACGGGCAACGCTACCGGGGTCGACTGTTTGGGGCGCAAGGCATCGGCGAGGGCGAACTTGTGTTCACCACCGGGATGATGGGCTTCCAAGAGTCCCTGACCGACCCGTCCTTTGCGGGTCAAGTGCTGACCTTCACCTATCCGCTCATCGGAAATTATGGCGTCCATGCCAACCGTTCGGAATCCGGGCGAGTCTGGCCAAGGGGCGTCGTGGTCCGCCACGCCATGGAAGAGCCGGACCACAGGGACAGCATCGGTACGGTGGATGAATTTCTGCGCCATCACGGGGTTCCCGGGATCGAGGCCATCGACACGCGGGCCATCACCCGCCACGTTCGCGAACTCGGGACGGTGCTGTGCGTCTTTGGCCCTGAAGCCGAGGAGAGCACGCTTCGTGCACGCCTCAATGCACTGACTTCACCCGACCTCGACGATCTGGTAGCGGAGGTCAGCGTCCGAGAAATCATCCCCCTTAATCCGGGTGCAACGGACGACCTTGGTCGCCCCTTGCCGCGTTTGGCTGCTTTGGACTGCGGCGTCAAAAACAACATTCTTCGCCATCTCTGCCTCCATTTTGAGGTCCTTTGGTGCCCACCAGAAACGGCCCTTGAGGACCTGATTTCGAAACACAACATCGACGCCCTGTTCTGCTCCAACGGACCAGGAGACCCTGCCCACCCTGGGCGTGCAAGCGATGCACGCCGCACCCTTGCGGCCGCAGTGCAGCACGGCCTCCCCGTCATGGGCATCTGCTTGGGTCACCAACTCATGGGGCTCGCCTCCGGTTTGCGAACCTACAAGATGCGCTACGGTCATCGCGGCGCCAACCAACCCGTGCTCGATTTGGTCGAACGTCGCGTTTGGATCACCTCCCAAAACCACGGCTTTGCCGTGGCCGACCCGGATGCCGGCATGTTGGCGGCTCACCCCTCCGGTGCCTGCAGCCCAGATGAGGCTCCGCAACACGATGCCGAGGTTGTCGTGCGTTACGTGAACGCGAACGACCGAACGGTGGAAGGGCTGGATTTGGTGGGGCGTCCTGCATTTACCGTCCAGTTCCACCCTGAGGCTTGCCCAGGGCCGCACGACGCTGCTCCTTTGTTCACGCGATTCCGCAGCATGGTGGACGCCCATCTCCAAGGAGGTGCGGCCTGATGCCACGACGCGAAGACCTCGAGACCATCATGGTCCTCGGCAGTGGCCCGATCAAAATTGGACAGGCCGCAGAATTTGACTTCTCAGGCTCTCAAGCCGTGCGTGCCTTGCGCGAAGACGGTTACAAGGTCATCCTTGTCAACTCCAATCCGGCCACCATACAAAACGATCCAGAAATGGCCGATGTGGTGTACATCGAGCCCCTCTTGACGGACACGGTTCGCGACATCCTCGAGGCCGAGCGACCCGACGCTCTGCTCGCTGGAATGGGCGGGCAAACCGCCCTGAACATCGCCAGCGAATTGGCGCACGACGGGTCGCTGGAGCGTCTGGGCGTCGAACTGATTGGAAGCGACCTCGATGCCATCGACAAGGCGGAAGACCGCGAATTGTTCAACGAAGTCTGCACGTCAATCGGCCTTCCCATCTGCACGTCCGTGGCCTGCAATTCGATGGAAGAAGTCCTTGCAGCGGCTGATTTTTTGGGCAGTTGGCCCCTTCTGATTCGTCCGGCTTTCACCCTTGGAGGCCTTGGGGGAGGCACCGCACGCGACGTTGGAGAACTGGTCGAAATCGCCACGCTCGGATTGCGGAATTCGCGCATCAACCAGGTCCTCATCGAGGAATCCATTCTCGGATGGCAGGAACTTGAGTATGAGGTCATGCGGGACGAAGCGGACAACGCCACCATCGTGTGCACGATGGAGAACATCGACCCGATGGGTGTGCACACGGGAGAATCCGTGGTCGTCGCCCCGCTCCAGTCCTTCAGCGATGCCGACCATCAAATTCTGCGCGACCACGCTCTGCGTTTGATTCGAACGTTGAACATCAAGGGCGGTTGCAACGTGCAGTTCGCCTTCAATCAAGCGACAGGAGAAATCCGTGTCATCGAAGTGAACCCTCGCGTTTCCCGCTCCTCAGCCCTGGCCTCGAAGACCACGGGTTACCCCATCGCACGGATGGCGGCGAAGATCGCCGTGGGCTACACGCTTGACGAATTGCCCAATCCAATCACCGGTCAGGGCACCACGGCTGCGTTTGAGCCCACGTTGGACTACTGCGTGGTCAAAATCCCAAGGTGGCCCTTCGACAAGTTCCGTACGGCCGACCGCACGCTTGGCACGAGCATGAAGTCGACCGGGGAAGTGATGGCCATCGGTCGCTGCTTCGAAGAAGCCTTCCTGAAGGCTTGGGCGTCCTTGGAACAAGGCACGGCCCATCCTCGCCCGCTGACACGAGCCGATGAATCCGACGGGGAAGACCAGTTGGAACGTGCTCAGGAACCGCTCCCTGAACACACGCTCATCGATTGGCTTACCGTGGCCACCGACCGGCGCATGGGTGCCTTGTTGGAGGCATTCCGGCGGGGCTGGTCCATCGAGCGCGTGCATGAATTGACCCGTATGACCCGTTGGTTCCTCCACCGCTTCAAGCGCCTTGCCGACATGGAGGCCGAAATTCGGGCCCAAGGTATCGCGCCGGTTCAACTCAACGGGGACGACGTACGGCGCTGGAAGGCACACGGATTCACCGACGCCCACATCGCCGACGCCCTCGCCGGTTTCCCCGCAGCAGGCCCGACGTCGTTGCCCTCGGGGCGAGACGAGGCTGCGGTCATGGCGCGCCGTCATGCGTTGAAGATTCACCCCATCTACCGCATGGTGGACTCCTGTGCAGCTGAATTTGCTGCTGAAACGCCATACTACTACTCCACGTACGAACCGCTGGGTGAAGCCGGCATCGACCTGCTGCCGGACCTCGCAGGCCGCACCAAGGAACGTGTTGTGGCCATCGGTTCCGGTCCGATTCGAATCGGCCAAGGCATCGAATTCGACTACGGCTGCGTGCACGCCGTCAACGCCATCCGGGGTGCTGGAAAGGATGCGATTCTCATCAACAACAACCCTGAGACGGTGTCCACCGACTTCGACACCTCCGATCGCCTCTACTTTGAGCCGCTGATCCTTGAGCACGTGGCGGAGGTCCTCCTGCGTGAGCAGGCGCACGGGATTTTGCTTCAGTTCGGTGGTCAGACGGCCATCAACCTGGCCCTCCCCTTGGAGGCCCGGCGCTCTCTCCTTGCCGCTTCCGGAGCGGACGTGGGCATCCTTGGCACCAGTTGTGACGCCATCGATGAAGCCAGCGACCGTGAGCGTTTCGAGGCCTTCGCCGCACGGGTTGGCCTTCGTATGCCACGAGGCGCGACAGGGACGACGCCTGATGACGTACGAAAGGCGGTGGACCTGATTGGGTTCCCCGTGTTGATCCGCCCCTCGTATGTTCTGGGCGGACGAGGGATGGAAATCCTGAGCAATCAATTGCAACTCGACGCCTACTTGGCAGAGGCTTTCTTCGCTCCAGATCGGCCGTTGCTGGTGGACGAATACCTCGGCCACGCAACAGAACTCGACGTTGACGCGGCCTGCGACGGCGAGGAGGTCCTTGTCGGGGCCATCATGGAGCACTTGGAAGAGGCTGGAATTCACTCTGGAGATTCGACGTGCTTCATCCCAACGCAAAACGTGTCCGAGGACATCCTTGCCATGGTCAAAGAGCAAACGCGGACCATCGGCCTTGGGCTCGGCATCGTTGGTTGTTACAACATTCAATTTGCCATTCAAGACGAGAGCCTGTACGTCCTCGAAGTGAATCCCCGTTCTTCGAGGACGGTGCCCTTCGTTGCCAAGTCGTCTGGCTTGCCCCTTGCACGTATTGCGGCGAACATCACCATTGGAATCCCGTTGTCTCAACAAGAGATTCCTCGACGGGTAACGGGCCATGTGTGCGTGAAAGCACCGGTCTTCCCCTTCATCAAGCTCCGTGGTCTGGATCCTGCTCCTGGTCCAGAAATGAAGAGCACAGGCGAGGTGTTTGGTTCCGACGAGGACCCCGCCATGGCCTACCTCAAGGCACGGTTGGCCACTGAAGTGCCCGTGGCCAACGGAGGTGGCGTCTACCTCACGGTTCGGGACGAGGACAAAACGGCCATTGTCGACCTCGCAAGGGATCTCGTGGATTTGGGCTACGAGCTCTATGCCACCCCGGGTACGGCCGACGGAATCCGTGGCGCGAATTTGCCCGTGACCACCGTCTACCGCATCGCGGAGCCTCAGCACCCAGACGCCCTCGACATCATGCGCGAGGGCCGTGTGCAGTTCATCGTCAACATCCCGACCGTCAGCGGCGGAGCCGTACGGGACGGCAACATGATGCGGCGTCTTGCGGTTGAACTCAACATCCCCTTCGTGACCACACTCCGGGGCGCGACGATGGAAGTGGCCGCGATGGCGGTCCTTGCGAAAGGTGACCCCCGCCCACGCCGTTTGGAAGTCCACTACTGAGCCAAGAGCCCTTCCGCTTCGTGATGCTCATAAATCGGGACGCTCGTCGTTGGACATGGCCGGCGTGTTTTGTCCCACATGTGAGACGGTCGTTTCCGCCTCGGCTGCGTATTGCCTTGCTTGCGGTCACGACCTTACTGTGCAAGGCCCCATCACGTCGACGGGCCACGATCTCAACCAACTCAAAGAGGTGGTTCGTCACCGTGAAGACCTCTCGATGGCCGAGAAATTCGACCTCATTGCCAAGGTCGAAGAAGGCGCCAACCCGATTTTGCTCGGTATTGCAGCACCTGCAGAAGCCCCTGCCGAGGATGTGGATGAATCTGAAGGCGAGGCCGAATCGGTCGACGCTCCGACGCTCGAAGCCCCGTTGGGCGGTTGGGGTCAATCTTCGGCGGTCCGTGCTGCAAGCGAAACCGTCGCACGCTCCTCAAGGGCGATGGGGATGGTCGAAGCCGGTACCATTGACCGTGATTCCGAAGCCTTCCGTGCCGCCCTCGACCGTGGTTTTGAAGCAGGTCGGCATCTCCATTCGGTGGCCATTGGAGCCCATGAGGGGGCCGATCCTGAGGCCATGCAAGACGTCTCTCAATTGACGCCACCTCAACGCAGTTTCTGCCCCAAGTGCGGTTCGGACATCAACAGTTTCACCACACACCAATGGACCAAATGGCGGGGCGTTGCGGACGGGGTCTTGGTGCTCCAACTCGAGGCCGCCATGGAGGCGGCCTTGGTGGACCTTGCCGCCCACTACGAGGTTCGCTTGGAAGAGGCCGGTTCAACAGGTTCTGACGTCGATGTCGCTGCACTGCGAGCTGAGATTGAGGCTGAAATTCGTGCAGAAATGAAGGATTCTGGAGCATCCTCGCCCGCTGAAGAAGATGCGGATGCGGAACCAGAGTCTGCAGAAAAGGCTCCTGCAAAGGAATCACCTTCCACCTCCGCGCCCACGAAGGCGAAGGCGAAGAGCAAAGGGAAATCCAAGCCGAAGAAAGGAGGAGGCATGTTTGGCGCCAAGCGACCGAAAATGACCTACGACGGGCCCAAAGACGGCAAGGGCGAGTGGTTCCTCGAAAAAGCCCTGGAAACGGTCTATGACCCTCATGGCACCGGAAAGTCGCTCAAGCCCAAGACCATTCTTGCCCGGTCATCGGAGGGCAACGTTCGCGTCGTTGACGTGATTCACGCCTACGCAAGCGGCGGTCGAGACAAAGTGAGTGATTTGGCGTGGACCAGCCCACAAACCGAGTATCTGATCGAGGCCTTCGACGCCTGTTGATCAGACGCCACGCATCAAGCGAAGCACGCGGCTGGGCTCCATCGCTGCAAGGAGCGGTGCCAACTTTGGAGCCACGTCGACGCCGAGCAGGAGTTCGTAGGTGAGCCGATAGGCCTCCCGAAGCGGCAGGTCCACCTCACGGGCTGCATCCGGAACATTGGCGGAAAGGTTGGCCTCAGTCCACCCTTCTTCTTGGCTCTGCTCAAAATTTGCAATCAAGGCCTTCCGGAGGTTTTCTTCTTCAGCGGTCAGGTTGGCAAGACGCTCGCTGTTTGGCTCCTCACGGATGCCAACCCGCATTTCGTCAGGGAAATGGTGGCTTGCAATCCAATGACGCATTCGATCGAGGCGTGCATCAAACTCGGTGCGGTCCACGCCTTCATTGGGAATCATGCCCCACACTTCGTCGTTTGAGGACCTGATTTGGGCCAGCATGGCCAGGTGGCGGAAGGTGACACCCACCGCGCCGGGTCGGACGCTTCGCTCCTCGACCGAGGACAGCCTGGTCGCAGAAATGTCGTCCTCGATGGCCACACGCTTTCTTCGGCTCAATTCCTCGTCCTCCAACTTGGCTTCGAGGTCGTGTCGGAGCAGGCGTTCATAGGCGTCCGCGAGGTTCACCAAGCCCATACCCGTGTCGAATTCAATCGCCTTTGCAGGCTTGGTGGAGGCGATGAGGTAACGCAGAATTTCGGGAGGGACGAGTTGGAGCGCTTCGATGGGGCCCACGGTGGTGCCTGCAGAAGAGGACATGGCCCCTTGACCCCTCAGGCTGATCCATTCGTAGGTCAAACCTTGAGGCGGCTCAGATCCAAACAAGCGGCACAACTCTGCGCCGGTGTCGTACGAACCTCCGGTGGTGCCGTGGTCCTTGCCAAAGGCTTCGCAGGTCACGTCCAACCAGCACCACTTGGCCGGCCAATCAAGGCGCCAAGGGAGTTTTCCTTCGCCTTTGGTGTAGTCGCAAGAACCGCTTCGTCCGTCTTCGGCGCTCCAGTGGACGTGGGTGTCGTCGAATCCAGTGACGGTCAAGCCGTCCATGCAGCCACGTTCGTCGACGGGTGAGTACGGCCACCACGCGTCGGCCAACTCCCTGCCAGAGATGCTCTCAATGATTTCGCGAACGCGATTTCGCTCCTTCAGGGCCGTTCGAACGTGTTCAACGTAGCGCCCTTCAGCGTAGGCCTCGTGGTTATAGACAAGGCGAGGGCGGACGCCCAGCATGTCCAATGCCTGCAGGAAGGGGTGGAGGAAATGGTCGGCGTAGGTGGTGCCCGCCTCAAAGGCGGCAAGGTCTGGCTTGCCTTCAGCATCAGGAGGAGGAATGCGGAACAATTGGACGCCAA
>DUHU01000162.1 GCA_013330765.1 Candidatus Poseidoniaceae archaeon
GAAGCGGCCCGGCCATGAAGATGACGCCCAGTAGGGTCCCACATCAGGCCCTGATGGAGGGTCCATACAACCGCTCGGGCAAATCCACATGAGCCCTGAAAAGCACCTCGTCGTCCACCCCCGCCTCGCTCAATTGCCTGGTGCGTTTCGGCACCGTTTTTGGACCCAGTACAGCGCCCGGTCGTGCAGGATCATCCATGTGATCGGTCTCGAGCATGAACCCCTGTCGGGCGTCGGCCATGGTGTCGAGCAGAACAGGGAGGGCTCCTTTCCCGCACAACACGCTCGGAATGAGTCCGTGCGTGGAGGAAGCGCTGACGTCCGGTGGAGCGTAATGCCGGACGATGCGGTCACGAGGGCAACCTTCCCGGTCCGCCATGGCTGCAAGTTCTGGGTAGGTCGTAGCTTGCTCACCCTCAACATGCAGTTGTAGCGCGAAACCTTCGCGGCCGGCGCGACGCATGGTCCATGCCAGCAATTCGTTTGAGAGGTCCCAAATGTCCTCGCTGACCGGCCAATGCGGTCGCCCGACTTCGCCGACGGCATGGGCTTGACCTTCCTCGATGAAGGACACGGCCGCATCAATGCTCGAGGTGTACGCCTCAACGGCCCGAGTACGTCCTGCTTCACCTTCAACGGACCACGTCTCAAATTGATGTGCAAAAGCCGCAGGGTGAGGCCCCAGCACGACACGAACGCCCAAGCCAACAGATGTTCGCACCTCTGCAGCCATTGCTACCGTGTCGGCATATGCTGCACGGTGACCTGCTTCATCCGTGGGTGGAGCCGCAAAATCAGGGCAGTGCACGAGCACAAGGTCCGTGCCTCCAGCACGAGCGAAATCCTCGGCCGCTGCCAAGCATCGTCCGTCGCGACGCAGATGAAAGTGGTCGTCGGTGATGGGCCCCTTGTAGGTGGACATCCTCAGGCCTCGCTGACGAAGGCTTCGCGGCTCTCGATCTGCGTTCGCCAATGGACGGCCGCCATCGCGACCATGTTGGGGTGGCGTGCTTCTGTGGCCACGGCTTTGCCGTTGCCCCACAAGTGGATGGTCAAGCCGTGGCGCTCGTCGTGAATGCAAACGCATCCAAGACGCTCGTCCACTTCTCCTTGCCCGGCGCCAAGGTCACCCGCAAGGCGATCGATGTGAACGGCACGCCGGTATTGGAAGGACGCGATGATGGGGCCAAATTCCATGCTCAGGGAGGCGTCGTCCGCGCCGAGGCGGAGCAGGATCTCCTTGGCCGCCGCCTGTGCAGCTTCGACGCGGTGAGTCCCATGGACGATGAGCCGCCCTTCGGGGTCGACGATGACCGTTGCAGAGGGACGGGTCAAGGCCACGACGACCAACTCGCCTGCGCGGACACCTCCGAGGTCCGCTTCGACACGGGCTTGATCGACAGGCTTCGCGGGAACGAAACGAATGAGGCGGTTCTCCACCCGGACGTCGATAGCCTCGCTCATGTCAGGCCTCCTCAAGTGATGCGAGAAGGTCGTCATATGAAACGATGACCTCGGCGGCGATTGAACGGTTCAGGGCCTCAAGAAGGGCGTCAAGTCGCGGTTCGACCAGCACCAACAACAGCGTCGTACCGCCGCCTTCACGCACCGAAGCCAATGCGCCACGCGCACGGGCTGCAAAGCGCTCGTCACGCGACGTGCGGGTTGGAAGGGTCAGGTCTGCATCCCACATGTGCCACCACGCCCGTGTTGCAATCTTCACTTCGGTCATGCCGTCTTCAGGCCCGGAAGTGACCCCTTCGGATGCGGCGCCGAGGGCCTTCTGCCATGCGCGCCGGCTTCGCACGCGTCGGATCAACCGACGCCAGTGCGTGCGCTCCTTTGCCTCAAGCGAGAGATGGTCGGACCATGCATCGTCGTCAAGGTTCGGTTCAAGGAAAAACACTGGCCGCTCCGAACGCTGTGCTTCTCGGAACAAACGGAGCGGCTCAGGGTCTGGAAAACGGCCGGTCAGGGGGCCTTCGATGCTGGTCAGAGCGTCGAGCAGATGGGACTCATGACCGATACCGAAGCGTGCCGCTTCGAGGTTCACGCCGGGCGATTCACGCTCGTCTTCCTCTTCCTGAGCCCACGCATCAGGCGCGCCCTCGTCATCGAGGAGCGCCAGACCGTCCCAGCCCTTGGGCTCGGGCCAGAGGCTCCGGGGCAACACCACGGTAGGGAAGGTGCCGTGAAGCAGGATGGTCCCGCCGTCTGGGTCGTTCCACGTTGCCGTGGACCAGCCACGGGACATGTCACGGCTCACTCCTGGCTGTTGACCCACTCGAGGAGGGACGGGATGTCCCAACCTTGGTCAAAGTAACCCTGAATCTGTTCTTCAGACCACTGCGGGAAGGCCTTCATCGCCTCGGCCATCTGCGGGCTGACGTCGGCAGCAGGAGCGCTGGCGGGGATGTTCACGACTTGTTTCTGATCCTCATCGTCGTCGTAATCGTCTTCCTCACCGTCGAAGTCTGATCCTCCGCCGCGGCGGAGGAGCACCATCACGAGGGTGGCGAGCACCGCAACCACACCGACCAAGCCAACAAGCAGGAGGGCCATGGCGCCGGCTTGGCCGTCGTCGCTCTGCACCTTGACGTTGATGAGACCGCCCGCGGTGTCGCTGCCGTTGTAGAGCAGGTCGCCGCTGACGTCGTCGTAGATGAGGTAGTACAAACCGGTGGTCGGTGCCAGGTAGGCTTCGAGGGTGATCGACTCCCACGCCGTTGCGCCGATGGCCAGTTCTTGTGAGGTTTGGACGGTCTCGCGGGACGCAATACCGTCGTAGACACCCATGATGCGCAAGTCCACCGTGCCCGCGAGGCTGCCGGTGTTTTGGAGGTACACTTCGAGGTTCATCTGTTGACCGACCTCGGGTTGAGCCGGATCAAAGCGCACGGTACCCACGGTGAACACCGCTTCTTCGTTGATCAGGTTGTACTGCGACGTCGCCTCGTCAGAGTTGCCGTTGATGGGAACGACGTTCCCTTCCGAGGTCGGGCCACCGCCAAGGATAGACGACCCTGCGGAATCGGTGCCATGGATCCAGAAGATGATGCGGACGCCGGCCATTTGGGACGCGGAGGGCTCGACGGGGTCAGGCCACAAATCGATGCAGTCCACCGAGGCGTAATATTCGCCGACACCCTTGACCAAGTTCACTTGGGAGGAGAGGGGTTCGGCGCCAAAGGCCTGTCCGTAGACCGGCCAGATCAGCCCGGTGCTGGGGTCAGAGAAGAACTGCCAACGGATCTCAACTTCGTCCTGCAAGAGTTTCTCTGGCTCTTCAATGGTCACCACCGCGTCAACGCAGTGGAGCACGGAGGACGGCAATTCTTCCCCGAGGGCGTCCTCTGTACCGCCCTTGGTCAACTCCCAGCTGTTGCTGGCGACCTTGGGGGCGTTGAAGTCCACCTTGAGCGTGAATTCTGCGCAACCGTAACCGTCGAAATCCCCACAGTAGGCGTCCGTGGCGTCGGTCGCTCCGGTGGGCATGTCGATGAGGCGGAAGGTGTAGACGAATTCGTTCGTGACCGGTGGAGCGGTGATGTTGAAGTCGAAGACACCGCCGGTGAAGGTCTCCGTCCAAACTTCACCTGAGAAGGGGATGTAGTCCTTGCCGGGTTCGCTGACTTTGGCCGCGTCTTGTCGGGTGATTTCCATCGTCAGCGGAATCTCTGGCTGAATGGAGACGCCATTCGCAAGGCCAGACACGTAGGCGTAGCGGCCTTCGAAGCGAACGGTATCGCCAGGACCAATGAAACCGACTTGGACGTCGCTGGTCACCGGTGCGGTTTGGTCAGAGAGGTAGGGAATTTCCATGATGCCTGCGTTGAGGTCTGCGCGGAAGTCCAGGCGAACGCCGTCTGCGTACATCCAATCCTGAAGGTGCCCCGACAGGCCGAGGTAGTTCTGAACGACGTTGTCGAAGTCCTGCACGCTGACCTTCGGCGTGCTGGCACCGACGTGGCCGGGAATGCCCCAAGCAAGTCGGACGGGCAAGTCGAGGTAGAAGGTGTTCTCGAACGGATCGATCAGGGCCCCGCCGTCCATGCGGCGAAGGGCGGGCGTCAACTCGCCGTCGTCGACAACGGTCAGGTAGGGAGACGTGGTCCACGCCGTTCCGTTACGGGGGTGGTAGGTGACCACCATGTCTTCCGACGAAGCACCGTCGAGGTTGACGCGAATGGACTCCAAGTCGCGCCATCCGTTGCCGTCCTGGGCCTCGACAATG
>DUHU01000124.1:0-752 GCA_013330765.1 Candidatus Poseidoniaceae archaeon
TCGTCTTTCCCATAGACCACCGTGACCGAATCGTTTGGTCCTGAGACGTGGATGGTGAATTTTTCCTGATCGAGGGAAAGGGTCACGAGGTCACCCACCTGGCGGGCAGCGCGGAACGCTTGAGCAAGTTCCGAGCCGCGGATGGTGACGCTGCACGGCAGGTCGAGGTTCGGAAGGTTTGGAGGATTGAGCGTGTTGTTGTCGAGCGGGCGAGAGCTACGGTCGATCTTTCCGAGATTCATCAACACGTCACCCTTACCGTCGTAGGTCATTGAGATGATGTCGTCCGCGCCGCCGAGGCTGATGAGTTCCTTGAGTTTCTTCATCTCAAGGCCGACCATCGCTTCTTCGACTTCCCAAGTTTCGAAGGCCACGGCGTCAACGTCGAGTTTGACCATCGCCACGTGCGAAGGGTCAACCACGCGGACGTTCAGACCGTTTTCGCTGAAGTCGAAACGGGCTTCTTCCACCACGATGCTGATGGTGTCGGCGATACGGGAGAGGAGCTCTTGTCGAGCGGTGACGTTCAGCATGCTAGCACCTGTTTCTGTCTGCTTCTTCGACGGCTTATGAACATCACCGGACACAAGGGCGGAGTGCTGCGAAGTGAGCCGCAATTCTAAGAGGAGAACCACCACGGCGTAACGTGGACGAGAACGAGCCGCGCGTCGGCAGCGCTGAACCGGTGCTAGGACCGGACGGCCAGCCCTACCGCGTGGCCGTGCTGGTCCCCACCATCAACAACGCCGAGG
>DUHU01000124.1:1056-8397 GCA_013330765.1 Candidatus Poseidoniaceae archaeon
TCCCCACCATCAACAACGCCGAGGAACTTGACGGCGTGCTTGCCCGGCTGATGCGCCAGACCTATCCGGCCTACGAGGTCATCGTTTCGGATTCAAAATCAAAAGACCACACCCGAGATGTCTGTGAGAAACACGGCGTCACGTGGTTCGACGACGACTCCACCAACCGTGCAGACGCCTGCACCAAGGCCCTCCAAACCATGGAACATGACCTCGTGCTCTTCACCGACGACGACACCGTCCCACCGATCGATTGGGTGGAGAACCTGGTGCGCTGGTTTGCCGATCCGGACGTCGGTGGTGTTGGCGGGCCGAATTTCGCACCCGACCACGACCCATTCGGAGCCAAATGTGCTGACGTGGCCTTCTGCACCCGCTTCATGACGGCCGGCACACGGTACGGCGCCCGTCCAAAGGGAGAACTGGTGCCCATCACCCACAACCCAGGCGTCAACTGCGCCCACCGGATGGCCAACCTCCGGGAAGTGGGTTTCTTCGAATCTGGATGCATTGGAGCCGAAGACGTGGTGCTTGACGCAAAGATTCAGCGCGCAGGACACAAGTTGTTCATCGACCCCTCCAACGTCATGCCCCATCGACGTCGCCGGCCGTTCAAGCCGTACATGAAGCAGATGAGGAACTACGGCTACACCCGCATGGTGGCAAACAAGCGCTGGCCAGAAATTGCGGCGTGGTCTCACACCGCCGTTGGACTGTTTCCTTGGCTCGTCAGCCTCGCACTTCTGTCGATGATGGCCGGTGCGATCACCGGTGGTGCTGCCCCAGAACTCTGGTTCAGTTTGTCCGGCCCCTGGGATGCATCGCGTGTCGCTTTCCACGGCACCTTGGGCCTTGCCGCGCTCTACGTGGCCATCGCATGGCTCGGGGCCGCCACAGGCACAAGCCCGCACCGCTCCATCGGCACGGTCGCACTCGCTCCATTGTTCGTCTTCCTCGCCCATTGGGCCTACGGCCAGGGTGTGAACAAGGCTTGGCGAGAAATCCGCCGAACGGGCGGCGCCGCCGGCGTGGGACGGCAAATTGACGACCGCACCAGAACCATTTGACGCAAGACTGTTGGTCTGGTTCGCATGGTACATTGACCAATGGCGGAGGACGAGAGCCCTCGTTTGAGCGACGAGGAGGAGATCTGGAGCGCCTTGCGGACCGTCATCGGCGGTTTGGCCGTGCTGGATCTCGTGACCATGATCGTCATCTCTGAAGCGATGGAGGACACCACATGGCAGGGCATGAGCGTCTCGGTTTGGGCCATCGTCATCGGCGTCCCGATCTTCGGACTTCTGAGCGCATTGACGCTCTTCGGCGATCGAATCATTCTTCGGAATCGGACGTGATGATTCCACCCATGTCGCCGGTTTGAATGGTCCATTGACTCGCATACACTCCGTTGACGTCCACCAATTCATCGTGCTGACCGCGCTCCACGATGGCCCCATCGACCATCGCCAAAATTTCGTCTGCATTGCGGATGGTGGAGAGCCGGTGAGCCACAGCAATGGTCGCCCGTTGCGAATTGGTGGCGAGCAGGTTCTCTTGGATGCGACGTTCGGTTTCTGCGTCGAGTGCACTGCTCGCTTCGTCGAGGATGAGCAAACTTGGTGCCTTCAGCACGGCGCGAGCCAAACTGACACGGGCACGCTGACCGCCTGATAATTTGCTTCCCCGGTCACCGACCATGGTGTTCAGGCCCTGTTCGAGGTCCTGAACAAAGTCCCATGCCCCCGCGGTTTTCAGCGCCGCTTCCACGCCTTCGGCGTCGGTGGCAATGTTGTAGCGCACGTTGTCCTCCACTGAACCGTGGAACAGGAAGGGTTCCTGAGACACGAATCCGATGGCATCTCGGACCGAATCCAAGGTGAAGGAGGACACGGGGTGGCCGTTGATGAGGACCTCTCCCCCGTCCGGCGTGTAATACCGCATGAGGAGTTTGAGGATCGTCGTCTTTCCGGCACCGGTGTGCCCCATCACGCCCAAGAAGTCCCCGGCTTCGACCTTGAAGGAGATGCGGGAAAGCACTGGCTGAGAAGTCCCAGGGTAAGCAAAGGTCACGTTCCGGAACTCAACGGAGTGAATGCCACCGACCAGAGGGGTTGCGTCAGGCTCGTCGACGATGGTGGGCTCAAGGTCCACGGCAGCGAACACCCTGCGGGCTGCTGCTTCGCCACGCTGAAGTTGGTTGACGAGGATCCCGAAGATGAACAAGGGCATCGTCATCCTCGTGGAAATGAGGAGGAAGGTCACCAATTCCCCCGTCGTGATTTCGCCACTTTGGGCCAAACGGCCACCTGCGACCGTGAGCAAACCGAACGCAACGCCAGCAATGGCGTAGATGCCGGGGAGGAACCGGTTACGCTCTTGGCTTGCACCGATGGCCTGATCACGGTATTCCCCGGACTCACGTTGAACACGATCGGCTTCCCAGGATTGCGCGTTGTAGGCTTGCACCACCGCGATGCCAGAAATAAGGTTCTCGAGCACCGACGTGATGCCGCCCGTGGACTCACGCTGTTTCCGGTACCTTCGCTGGACCCTCGTGGAAAACCAGTACACGAGAGGGACGATGAACATCAACGGACCGAAGATGACCGCGGCCAATTTCCAAGACATCGACAAAAGGATCAGGAAAGCGAACCCGAAGGTCACCACGATGCGGATGATCGACGTGGAGGAATCGGCCACGACGTCCTCCAGTTGGTTGACGTCAGAAGAGAGCACGGACATGATTTGCCCGGTTTGCCTCAGATCGTAATACGAGGCTTCCATGGCGATGAGGGAACGCGTGGCCTCCATCCGCAAATCGTGTTGAATTTTGTATCCCAAGGTTTGCCAAGAGTACTCGGAGATGCCCTGGAAGACGGCAAGCATCACGAAGGACGCGAAAATGATGAGGCCGTAACCGATAGCGGGCTGGCCGAAGAGGGTGACAAAGTCGCCCACTGGACCCATGCCTGCAATCGTACCTGATGTGAAATGGTCCACGGCCCAACCGATGGCGATGAACGGGAGAAGATCGGCCGCTCGCGCACAAGCGTTGGCCGTGAAGCCCGCAGCAAGGCGACGTGGATAAGCGGTAGCGTACGGAACAATACGCCAGAGTTGCCGGCCCATCACCGCCACACGGTCGTTGATGTCCTCCGGCGACATCATGTCTGTACTGCCACCACGACTCATGCCCCTCCGTTCTGGGAATGGCCTTTCAACGCTCGTGTTCGCCCGTTTGGTTCGACCAATGCTTGATGAGGGTTCAGCAGAACCAGCCAACATGTCCGCGCGCGCTTTGCACGCCCTGCTCTTCAGCGGGCTGATGCTCATTCAGGTCATGGCTCCTCTCGCCGCTGCCTCACCGCCAGTCGGCCCGGAGCGAGTCTTGGACACCGACGTGGACCTCAATCTCCTTGCGGCCTTCGACGTTGAACCGAGCGGCGACCTTGCCGAAGGATGGTTTTCGCCAACGGAAGCGGGCCACGTGAACCTCGCACACCGCACTTCAGGCCTCGTTGCACCCTCGGACTGGCCGTCATGGACCGGAGAAGAGGGACCCTTGACGGGTTGGTTTGTCCTCGGCACCACGTGGCCCGTCCCGACCACATGGGAAACCGAACTTGAGGAAGCTGGCGTCCGTTGCGGCTCCTTCTTGCCACCGGCTTCCTTCCACTGCGAAGTCAACGGCATGCTGCCACAGCAACTTGACGCCCTGGGCGTCATTGGCCTGCAGCGACTCGCCCCCTCCGACCGGGTGCAGGAAGGGTTGCTCGAGGACCTCGTGAACCAGGATGAGCCGGTCCTCGCCAGCGCCATGCTTGCCGGCGACCGCCTTCCAGAAACGCTCCCACCCGGCGTCGAGGTGCTGAGCCAAAGCGGACGCTTTGTTGACTTCTTGGTGGGCGGTGAAAGCATCACTGCGTTGCTGCATGAACCCGCACTTGAATGGATTGAACCTCGACCTTGGTTCGTCAACTTCAACGACGAAGCGCGCCACATCATGAACGTCACCGGCGTCTCTTCCACCACCGGCATGTCGGCGACGACGAGCGGCTGGACCGGCCTGGATGGAACGGGCGTGATCGTGACCGTGGCAGACACCGGTTTGGACAACGGCGTCAACAATTCCAACATGCACCCAGATTTCGCCGACCACATCGTCGACGTGGTCTCCTTTGGCGTTCCTACGGGAACCTGCAATTACTACAGCATCTCACCCTGCAACGACGGTGCAGCCGACGAATGGTCGGGTCACGGCACCCACGTGGCCGGTTCCGTCCTCGGCGACGGCACCCACAGCAACGGCGCCATCCGTGGTGCTGCGCCTGAAGCACGGTTGTACTTCCAAGCCATCGAGACCGAAGCCACCATCAGCGGCGTTACGGACGGTTATTTGCTGGGCATTCCAAACAACCTCTACGACTTGTTCGAACCAGCATACGACAACGGCTCGAGGGTTCACACCAACTCTTGGGGCTCCCCCGACAACGGCCAATACACGACCTCTTCGGCCCAAGCGGACGCCAGCGCCCACATCTTCTGGGACATGTCCATCCTCTTTGCCGCCGGCAACGAGGGCAACGACGGCAACAGCGATGGGGAAATTGACTTGGACAGCATGTCATCCCCGGGCACGTCAAAGAACGTCATCACCGTTGGTGCGACCGAAAACGACCGCTCCTCCGTCACGGCGACATGGGGCGGCTGGTGGCCGACCGATTTCCCGACCAACCCCGTCAACAGCGATCGCATGGCGGACAACATCGAGGGCATGGCGGCCTTTTCCAGTCGCGGCCCAACGGACGATTCCCGACTCAAGCCGGACATTTCCGCTCCGGGCGCATGGATCCTCAGCACCAAGTCACGGGACACCACAAACGCGGGATGGGGCAGCTACAACACCTCCTACACCTACATGGGCGGCACCAGCATGGCCACCCCGCTGACCGCCGGAGCAACGGCGTTGCTGATTCAGCATCTGGACGACAACCTCGGCCACGCGCAGCCTTCCTCTGCCTTGGTGAAGGCCATCCTCGCCGCCTCCTCTACCGACATGGATGGACAGTACAGTTCCTCGACCAACGGCGCCGGTGAAACGGCACCAAACGGCCACGAAGGTTGGGGTCGTGTGGACATGTGGACCGCCGTCAACGCATCATTCGTCGACAACGAAAGCGTGAGCACGAACGATGAACGCGGCTGGAGTTTCAACGTCCCGAGCGGCGCCGACGACTTCCGCGTGATGTTGGCATGGACGGATCCAGCCTCAACGCCTGCAGCATCCACCAATTTGGTGAACGACCTGGATCTGGCGATCAAGGACCCAAGCGGCACGTGGACCAACCTTTCAAACAACAACGACAACCTCCGAGGGTTGTCGTTTACCTCCCCCGCCCAAGGCACATGGGAAGTCCACGTCATCGGCACCAACGTGCCGCAAGGTGGACCCCAGATGTTCGCCTTGACGTTGAGCGAGGACTGGGGCTTGACCAACCTCACCTCCGATGCAGATTTGGACGGCGTCGAGGACGACGATGACGACTGTCCAAACGCCTACGGAAGGTCCACTCTTGACCGTCTTGGCTGCCCAGACACCGACAGCGACGGATACTCCAACCAAGACGCAAATTGGTCGCTGGCCAACGGAGCGGACGCCTTCCCGGCTGACCCTACGCAGTGGGCCGACGCCGATTACGACGGCTACGGCGACAACGCTGCTGGATTCCAACCCGACGGATGCACCGGTCTCGCCGGAAATTCCACCCAGGACAGGTTTGGTTGCACCGACAGCGACGGGGACGGTTGGTCCGACCCTGGTGGAGGCTACACCGTCGAGCAGGGCGGTGATGCATGCGATGCGGTCCAGGGCCCTTCGTGGCGAGATCGAAACGGGTGCGCAGACGAGGACGGCGACGGAGCCTCAGACCCGGACCCGACAGGCGCAGACGCCTCGAACAGCAGCGCTTGGAGCATCAGCGACGGCGCTGACGCCTTCCTTGGCGATGACACACAATGGCGCGACACGGACGGCGACGGGTACGGAAACAACCCCGCTCCTGCCACCGACCCAGACGGTTGCCCCACGCAGTTTGGCGACTCAACCTCAGACCGTTTGGGCTGCCCTGACACCGATGGCGACACCTACTCCGATCCAGATGCAGGATTTGGCATCGGTGACGGTGCAGACGCCTTCCCCAGCGAGGGCTCACAATGGGTCGATCAAGACGGTGACGGATACGGGGACAACGCCACTGGCAACCAACCCGACGCCTGCCCAACGGTGCCAGGTACGTCAACCGAAGCCAGCCGTTTGGGATGCCCAGACGGCGACGGTGACGGATGGGCTGACGTGGACGACGCCTTCCCCTTCGAATCAACGCAGTGGGCGGACAGCGACAACGACGGGTACGGCGACAACTCCGCCGGGGTCAACGCTGACGCGTGTGCGACCACGTACGGCACGTCGGCAAGCGATCGGTTTGGTTGTCCCGACAGCGACGGCGACGGGTATTCCGATGCCGATACCGGGTGGACCGTCGCCGCAGGCGCCGACGCATGGCCTTCCGATGCCACGCAATGGGTGGATGCCGACAACGACGGGTACGGTGACAATCCTTCTGGAACCATGGGCGACGCTTGTCCAGGCGCCACGGGAACCTCAAGCGTCGACCGCAACGGTTGTCCTGACGCAGACGGCGACGGGTACTCCGACCAAGACGCGGGGTGGACCTTGCTCGACGGAGCAGACGCCTTCCCAAGCGACGCAAGCCGTTGGGCGGACACCGACGGTGACGGATACGACGACACCATTGACGACGCTTGCCCGAACGCTGCAGGAACCTCTTCCATGGACCGACAAGGATGCCCGGACAGGGACAGCGACGGTTGGTCGGATCCTGACGGGGTCTGGACGGTCAGTGACGGCGCAGACGCCTTCGTGATGGACGGCACCCAATGGACCGACCAAGACGGTGATGGATACGGTGACAATGCAACAGGAACCCTTCCAGATGCGTGCCCTACCCAAGCCGGATCATCGTGGCAAAACGGCACCTTGGGATGCCCTGACACGGACGGTGATGGCTGGTCGGACAACGAAGACGAGGCTCCAAACGACGGCACACAATGGGCCGACTCCGACGGTGATGGTTACTTCGACAATTCCGGCGGCACCATGCCTGATGCATGCCCCTCTGTCCAAGGCAATTCAACCGCTGCCAACCGGTACGGCTGCCCCGACACGGACGGTGACGGTTGGGACGATGCCATCGACGTGCTTCCGAACCTGCCCTCGCAATGGTCGGATCAAGACGGTGACGGGTACGGCGACAACGCCAC
>DUHU01000207.1:0-2710 GCA_013330765.1 Candidatus Poseidoniaceae archaeon
AGCCAAAGGCATCTCCTGAGGCTGAGAGGTATCCGTCGAAGGCGGCTTTGTCGTCGTCGAGGGGTTCGCCTTCGTTGTCCGTCTGGCGGGGCTCGACCGTCACGTCGAGGACGCCGTCCACGTCATCGCCAGAATACTGGACGGCGGGGCCGGCAGCGTCGAACATCATGTCTCCATTTGGTGAAAGCGACGCTGCAGCAGACACGCCAAGCCCGGGAGAAATGCGCAGCAGTGCACTGTCCATCTCGGCGCCGAACAAGGCCCCATCCGCGGCATCGTACACCGAGGCCTGCACGTCCATCTCCGTAGCCACCGGCACGGTTTCATCGGCGTCGACCAACACGCCCAAAGCGGACACGACGAAGAGTTCCTCGTTCGCTTCAGTGGCCATGGATTCGAGCAGTGAGGGGCGGAGCGACTCGAACTCCAACGTCGCACGCGAGACGGTGCAGCCGTCGTCGACGCACGGGGGCGTCCATCCTGCCATTGGTTGACTGAACGTGTACACTTCTGCCCCTGCGCGGTCGGCGGTGAACCTGCCAATGTAATGGGTGGAACGGTCGAGCTTCTCGTCCAAGACAACGTTGGTGGTCTGTCCGCTGCTGTCGGTTACGCTCATGTTGAAATCGTTGGGCGTGTCTGAGTGTGCACATCCTTCGCACTCAAAATACAACTCGAAACCGAGGTCGAGCTTGTACTTGTTGAGGGCCAGGGTCTCAACGGGGTGAAGGCCGTCAAAAATGACCTCTTCCCAGGTATCGCTGGAGTCCTCGCTGCCGCCGTCGTCACCGTCTTCATCGTCGTTTGAATCGTCTTCCGACCTTGACCAGTCCAATTCCTTCGAGAGGGTGGCGTTGGCAGCCCACGAGAGGAAATCTTGCACGGCATTGCCCGCGTCGTCCCATGCGGGATCTTCGGTGGTGTCGCGGAGGATCGTCAGCACGTCGACGTCGAAGGTGTTGAAGTCGTCAAAGCCGTCACTGACGTGCGGGTAGGACGCGTCCATTCGTGCTTGCCATTGCAGGCCTTCGGTGGTGTTGAGCAACAGCTCGTACTCCCAGAGGATTTCGTCAGGAAAATCGTCGCCGTCAAGGTCTTGCACGGTTACGTCCATCTGCGACCAGCCGTACACCAAACGTTGGAACGGCGTCATGTTGCCATAATCTTCGTCCGCGAGCGGGGCGGCCCAAGCCTCCAAGCCGTCAATGATGGCTTCGGGGTGGGCCGAAACCGAAAGCAGTGCGATGTTCCGAAGCACGGTTTGGAAGGAGGCAAACACCATTTCGTTGTTGGACAGGTTGTCCAAGGCGTCGCTGAGGCCTTCCCATTCATCGCTGCCCACCATGGCGTCGTAGGCAGCGGAGAAATTGTCGGTGCCGGCGAATCGAGTGAAGTTCTCGATCGGGTCGAAGGCTTGCATGTAGGCCACGACCTCGTCGAAATCGTCCAAGGTGCGAGGCAGCGGGAATTCGTCGCCATACACGAGCACGCCGGTCAAAAAGGCCATGCCCGCTTCTTGATCCGAGGACTCGAGGAAGTCGAGCAGAGCCTCGAGGAAGCGTGCGCCATCGGCCATGTCGTAGGAGGGGTTGTTGTAACCCGCAGCGATCATGTTGTTCCACAATTGCGCACTTTCGCCCAACCCAGGTTGGCGAGAGGCGTCATCAACGAAGGAGGTCCATCCTCCGCTTCCTTGACCGCTGGCATTCAGCCCATCGAACACGTTCTTGATGTCCATCATCGGGTTGGCCGTGTCCCAGGTGGTGTCGATGGCTTGCAACACCGATTCGATTTCGTCTCGAAGAGCGTTTGGGATCTGTGTCGCATCGTCCGTGCTGACAAGGTTGCCCTCCTCGGCGGTGATGCTCGCACCGTACACGCCGCCGGTCGCGGTCAGTGGGACGGTGTACACTCCCTCCCAAAGGAGGGCTGCAGGATCGTCCTCGTGTGCTCCGCTCGGGGTCAGCACCACCGTGTCGATCACCACGCCACCGGAGGGGAGCCGTTGATTGACGATGAGGTCGAACGCTTCGGCGTCCTCATAGTGCAGGATGTCGGCGGTGACGACGGTGTTCGTGGTGGTCGCGTCCCCTGAATGGCCCTTGGTCAAGGCGTACACAGAGACCGTGTCTCCGACGCTCGTGAATTTCGTTGTCACGTACCCGTCAACCATGAGCCAATCGCCGTTCGTTCCTTCCGCCACAGGGGCGCTTTGGGAAGCGAGAACGGCGGACATTGGGGCGAGAGCAAGAAGCAGAACCAGCACGGCTGCCTTGGTGCGCATGACGCGGAGGAGGCTCTCATGTGTATAAGTGGGCCTGTGGAGACGTTTAGGCCGGGTGCTCCGAAACGCCGAGACGGAGTGCCCCAGAGGCGTCGGTCAAGGCCGCGCACCGAACGTCCCCGTCTTCGGCCTCCGTCCAATGCACGCCATCGGGCGCCAAAAGCAGATGCGTCTCGCCCAAGGCAATGAACCAGGTGGCCAGTGGAGCCAGCGAGGGGGGTGGGGTGATGACCTCACGGGTTACCCCGATCAGTGAGGATTCGGGGGTGGGGCACCACGTCCGGTTGTTTGGTACCTCTTCACCGGCCTCAAGCAACGACCCGGCCCATCCTCCACCGTCACTGAGGTTTCCTGGCGCCAACGAAACTTCGACCCAGCCGGGTGGAGCCTCGACGCTCAACGGGGCACGCGGCGGGCCACGGCGGG
>DUHU01000207.1:3019-8762 GCA_013330765.1 Candidatus Poseidoniaceae archaeon
CGCGGCGGGCCACGGCGGGCCGTAAGAACGGCGTCCGGAGACGTGGCCCGGCAAAGGAAGTGATCTGGGAGGCAGGCCAGCAAGACGCCGTCGCCGGATTCCGATGATTGAAGCAAGACGTCTGGCCCAGAGCGTGAAATTTGACCCTCTTCGGTGGTCAGCAAGGTGGCATCGCTTCGATCCTCTCCGGGAAGCCATCGTGGCGGATCATGAACCAAAAGCACCTCGACGGCGGAGGAACGGTCTCCTGCGTCCCAGTCAAGCAGCAGCCATTCGCGATGCACGAATCCGTCGGGCCCACGCTCCATCATGTGCGTGAGGTTCAGGTTTGCTTCGATGCGCCCGAGGCGCCCGGTTTCGTCCACCAAGCCGGTCAACAACACAGGCCCCTGGACCATGATGCCCGTCAGCGAATGCTCGCAGCCCTCACACGGGGGTGCTGCAACCCTCTCTCGCGTGAGGTCGATGGCGGCCACGGCACCCGGCTGAAAGTCTTGGAGACCCAGCGCGTCCATCGCGTCTCGCGTGGCCAAGGTCACGGTGCCCTCCAAACCGACCACTTCCGGCTCGTCGACCGCTTCCTGTTCAGGCGTCCACCCGAGACTGACGGAAGCCACGATGACGATGAGGACGCAGAGCCACTCCGCGCCGGCGAACGTGGCTTCCTTCACGCACCGCGATGACGGGTGAACGCCATGAGGCTGTCTGCTGCATTGGTTCAATTGGCCACGTCCCCCACGTGCTTGAATCGCCTTCAGGCCTCACAGGAACCACCGGGAGGGGGGGTGCACGGGCGGTAGGGATATTCGTCACGGCCATAAGCCACGGTCATGGGCGTGCTCGGGCCGTACTGGCGATGGCGCACCAAGTGGCTGAGGTCACGTTGGAAACGGAGGGTCCTCCGGACGATCGCTTCCTGCGAAGACCCCTCGAGTTTGAAGGTGCATGGCCCAACCGAACTCAGTGCATCGACGCACCTTGGACGAAACGTGAATTTCAACGGGCTACGCGTGAACGGCACGGGCACCTTGCGCATCGGCGACAACTTCCACAGCGGTGAGGATTGCCTGATTGTCACCCAAAACCACCGTTATCACGGCGAGGCTTTGCCCTATGATGCAAACTACGACCTCCTGCCCGTCACCGTTGGGGACAACGTCTGGTTTGGCTCACGCGTGACCGTTCTTGGAGGCGTGACCATCGGTGAGGGCGCCATCGTCCAGGCGGCGTCCTGCGTGGTCAAGGACGTCCCTGCAGGAGCCATTGTTGGTGGCCATCCTGCGTCGCAGTTCAGCGAACGGGACATGGCCCATTATGAGCGGCTCAAATCCGAAGACCGCTTCCACTGATGCCCTCAGTGTTGGCTCCCGCCCCCGGTTGAGCAGCGGCAGGGATATGGGGCCGGCGAGCAAGGAGCGTTCATGAGCGACGTTTCCGCGAGCCTTGATGGCGTTGAAGCCGTCTTCCTCGACCTCGACGGTACCATCTACCTCGGTGGCGAATTGATCCCGGGCGCCCTTGAGTTTCTCGAGCGGTGCAAAAGCAAGGGCGTACGACGGTATTTCCTCTCCAACAATTCAAGTCGCTCCGTAGCGCAGTACCACGCTAAGTTGGCCAACCTTGGCATCCCGTGCACCGAGGAAGACATCCTGCTCTCCACCCATGATCTGCTGGCTTGGTTGGCCGATGAAGGCATCACGCGTACCTATGCCGTGGCCACCGAGGGCATGTGCGCGATGATGAACGACGCGGGCATCTCCACCCAAGATGGAGATCCCGAGTACGTGGTGCTTGGCTACGACACCGAAGTGACCTATGCAAAATTGGAGACGGCAAGCGTGCATCTGCACCGTGGCGTTCCCCTCGTGGCGAGCCACCCCGACATGGTGTGCCCCTCGCCCGACGGAGGGTTGCCTGACGTGGGCGCCTACCTGGCCCTGTTTGAGGCCACCACCGGCGTTCAGCCTGACCACATCTGCGGCAAGCCGAATCCGGGAATGATCCTCCATGCCGTTGAGGCCCTCGGCCTGCGGCCGGACCAATGCGCGATGGTGGGTGACCGGTTGTACACCGACATCGCCATGGCCAATCGGGCCGGCGTGGTTGGCGTGTTGGTGCTCTCTGGAGAGGCCACCGAGGAGGACGTCGCTGCCCTGCCAGACGACGCGCTTCAGACACCCGACGTCGTTGTCGGTAGCGTCGAACAATTGCTGCGTTGACGCTCACCATTTGACTTAAGTCGGCACCGCGGATGAGAGGACGTGCCCCGCTTCCCCTTGCTGGTGCTGGGCCTCCTGCTCGCGTCGACGGCGGGGTGTTTGTCGAACGAACCAATGGAATTTGACGTGACCCTTGAGGGTGCGGAAGTGGTGCTGGTCGAGACCCATGAAAACGGCGCGTTGACCGGTACCTCACCCGCTGAAATCGTTCTGAATTTTTCTGGAACCCCTGCGGCGGTCAGGTACACGGTCGCCGCCTCCGACGGCAGGGAACCGGTCTCAGTTCTGGCCGCCGACGGGCCACTCGTCGCCATGGCCTTCGACGCCCATGGGGTGCACAACGTGACCGCCACAGCCTTCGACGCCGACGGGCGCAGCGCAAGCCAAACCTTTCCCGTCCACGTGAACCTCCAAATCGTGTGGACGGAGGAAGCGACACAGAGCCCTGGTGTTTTGAGCTTCGACCCGATTCCAGAGTACGGCGGACCCATGGCGGATTACATCACCATCGAATCCGTGGTGAGCAACCCTGACCTCATCCAAAACCTGGGCGGTGGTCGTGAAGTGGACGTCACATGGCGCCTCATCGATCCGCTCGGGGGCACGTGCCAGCAACACTCGGGCGTCGTGCATGAGGGTGAGTCGGCCGCTTGGAACACCTTGCATTTCACGACCTACGAGGCTCACGATTTGGCCGTTGACTACGACGAGGGTCAAGACGAAATCGACGTGCAACACACCGTGGTGGTCGCCTACGAGCCAGTGCAGTAGACGTCCGTCTCAGCCCAATGAGCCAAGGGCCATCAGGGCCAGAATGAACACAGCAAGGACGGCGAGGGCCAAGAGCACGGTGGCCGCAACCAAACTCCCACCAAAGAGAAGGGACACGGCTCCGACCAATCGCTGAACGGGTGAATCCCATTCGATGACCTGCCCTGTTGACCCCCCGCTCGGAGCACCATTGGCTCCGTACGATGCCTGTTGGGTCACCAGCGGCGGCGGCCGTACGGCTTGACCAATGACGGGGAGAGCGATGGCCAAAGGCACGAGCAGGAGGCAGGACACGCCAACATAGTTCAACGCTTCCGGATTTTCCACGAAACCGCCGCCATGGCACGACATCGCCATCTCCCCCTCGTACTCGATTTCTTGGCAATTTTCTGGATCGGGTCCGAGTTGCCCGAGTCCGGCAAAAAAGACGAGGATGGCAAGAATTCCGACGACAATGCCTGCCACGTTGAGGCGGTGAGCGGTGGAGCGGGCAGAAGCATACCGATCAGAAAGGTCTTGCATGGGATCCTTGGCAGGAGCGGTGCTGCCCATCTCCTGTTCTGCCCCACACGTCGGACACTGAAATCGGCCCTTGTGTGAAACAGGGAGCGTGAGGAGTTGATTGCATGAAGCGCATTGCACCTCAATGGTCCCCATCGGAATCGCAACGGAACTCGTGGCCGCCGAAGTGGCGCTTGACGAGAGGGGCGGGGCTGCAGATGAAGGCGGGGCCGCTTCCGGAGCATGTTGAGACACAAGGCGGGCCACGAGGTCCGCCTTGCGCCCCGAAACCGGGAGTCCTTCGGCCCGGAGGGTTTCCTTGAGTTGGGCCACGGTCATCGACTCGTAGTCCATTGAACCCATGGAGGACTCTCACGCATCGAACACATCAACGTGACCCCGAAATCAGGGCGAGAGAGGAGGGCTTCATGAGGGTGGACCGGAGGCCTTGGGACATGGCGATCTGGTGGGTGGAGGCCATCGGGCTCGTAGCCGGCGGTCTTGGTATCGTCGCGTGGGTCCCACAAATCCGCGAGGTCTGGGTGCATGGGCGCCACGAGGGGATTTCCATCCCCACCTTCGGGCTTGTTTCTGTGGCCCTTCTTCTGTGGCTGGTGTACGGGCTCATCGTCGAAAGTCCCGCCATGATCATCGCTAACATCGCCACCCTGGCCGTCATTTTGGCCGTGGTGGTGGGCGTGTTGCGGTTACGGCGCGGATGACGTCGAGCCTTTTCCTCGGCGCTTGACTTCCTCTTCGAGATCGGCGAAGGCTTGTTCGATGCGTTCAGACAATTTGGCGTCCAACCTGGTTTGAAGGGCCTTCAGCAGCACGGGAGGTAACTTGAGTTCGAGGCTTGCATGCCCGGACACTCGAGTGGAGGTGGGGCCTTCTGCTTCCACCTCATAGACGCTGATCATGGAGGCAATCGGCAACCCCACGCTCCGGTGCACCTCAATGCGCATCGAGGCTTCGGGTTCGTAATCGACAATGCGTTCGTGCACCACACGGCCAGGTACCAATTCACAGCCTCGTTCAGCACCGATGCCTGTGGCAGGCCCGTCGCCCTCTGGCCAAGACCGGTGAACGCTGCTGCTCCACTCGCCCACGTCGCTGAAGCCGTCCAGAACCGCCCACACGTGAGCCAGCGGGAAGGGGACGCTGCGCGAGGCTTCCACGGTGAAGGTCACAGGCTCACGTCGGGTCGGTGCGCCATCAAGGTGCGGGTGCTGAGCCTCTCCTTCGCAGGGGGCCAGATGGCCCCTGCGATGGTGGGTTTCGGTGCTCACATCGCGGACTTGGTCGTCTCGATGATCACGGCGCCGATTTTGTACGGGTCGCCATTGGACGCCGGTCGGCGGTCTTCGAGACGGCCCACCCAACCGTCGGTGGGCACCGTAGCAGGCACGCGAATGGACGCGCCGCGGTCAGAAACGCCATAGGAGAACTGGTCGATGGATTGGGTCTCGTGGAGGCCCGTCAAACGCTCTTCATTGTGCGCACCGTAGACGGACATGTGCTTCTCGATGTTGCGACCGAAAGCTTCGCAGATGTTGTCGAACATGTCCTTCCCACCAACGTCGCGCATCGCCCCGTTGGAGAAGTTGGCGTGCATGCCCGACCCGTTCCAGTCGCCCTTGATGGGCTTGGGGTGGTACTCGATGTAGTAGCCGTAACTCTCCGTCAAGCGGTCGAGCAGGTAGCGGGCGACCCAGAGTTCGTCACCGGCACGCTTGGCGCCTTTGGCGAAGACTTGGAATTCCCACTGGCCGCAGGCCACTTCTTGGTTGATGCCTTCGAAGTTGATGCCGGCCTCGAGGCACATGTCGGCGTGCTCCTCGACCATCGCGCGACCGTGGGTGTTCTTGCCGCCCACGGAACAGTAGTAGAGGCCTTGTGGGCCAGGGTAGCCCCCCACTGGGAATCCAAGCGGGAGTTGAGTGGCGACGTCCATGATGAAGTATTCCTGCTCGAAACCGAACCAGAAATCAGCGTCGTCGTCGTCGATCGTTGCACGCCCGTTGCTTGGGTGTGGTGTGCCGTCGGGGTTCATCACTTCGCACATCACGAGGTATCCGTTGACTCGGGCAGGATCGGGGAAAATGGCGACGGGTTTGAGCAAGCAGTCCGAGGATCCGCCTTCGGCTTGGCGCGTGGAAGATCCGTCAAACATCCAGATCGGGCACTCTTCCAATGTTCCCTCGAAATTGTTGCGCACCATCGTCTTGCTGCGCATGTTCTGTGTGGGTTCG
>DUHU01000067.1 GCA_013330765.1 Candidatus Poseidoniaceae archaeon
CGTTCCGCTACCACGCAACTACCCTGTGTTCGGCGACGACGCATTCGAGACCGGCACTGGTGTGCACGCCTCCGCGGTCATCAAGGCGATGCGAAAGGGCGACCATTGGCTCGCTGACCGTGTCTATAGCAGAGTCCCAGCCGGTGATTTCGGTCTTAAGCAGGTCATTCGCATCGGTCACATGGCCGGTCGGTCCAACATCGTGCACTGGCTTGAGCAGCGTGGGCGTGAAGCCAGCGACGGGCTCGTCGGGCATCTCTTTGAGGTCGCGAAATCACAGCGTCGGTTGATGGAAGACGAGGAAGTCGAAGCGGCCATTGCCGACTACGAGTCGGCTTCCTGATCCGGCAACGGGTCACTGTCTGCCTCTTCTTTCTCCTCTTGCTCAAGGTCGAAGACCGCCGTCACCCATTCCGCTTCTTCAGAGGTGGATTCCTCCACCGTGACTTCCTCAACGTCCTGCTCTTCACGCCAAATCGGGTCGCCTTTTGCGGCGGCCATCTGAAGCCGACCCTCCTCGTCCACGTGGCGCCCAACCAGGGAGCTGTGTTTGTTGAGCGGCAAGAAATGGCCCACGGGCATGCCTGCAGTGACGAACGGATTCGTCGCAATCGAGATCATCAGCCCGTCTTCCGGCGCCACGATGTCGACCGACATGCCGGGTGATCCTGGGTCAGAGATCGTGGCCACAACGTCACCTTCGCGCATCATGGTTCCTTCTCGGACAAAGACGTCCAGCAGCCCTCCTTCACTGGCCCTCAGCCATCTGGATCCAGAGGCGAGCAGGCGGAACGCGGGACGCGCTGGTCGGCCTGGGATCATTTTCAACGAGCGGAGCACGTTGAGCGCCCCTTCGAAGGCGATTTTGACCGCGGATTGCTGGAGCGTGTCGGCTGCACCACCTTCGTACGTGATGCACGGTATGCCTTCCTCGTTTGCTGCGCGCCGCAGGCTTCCTCGGGGCGGTTCTGAATCGAGCACGACTTCAGCGCCGAAGGCTTTGGCCAACAGGTACGATGCAGGGTGAGCGAGGTTGACCCTGACTTGCGGCATGTTGGAGCGGCCTTTGGCCGCCGTGTGAAAGTCGATGATCGCATCCGCGTCTTCCATCAGCGTGGTCCAGAGCTGATGCGCCACACGCCGGGTGGTATTGGAGGTGGGTGAACCGGGGAAACTTCGGTTGAGGTCTCGCCCGTCTGGCAGGTACCGAGACTTGGAGCGAAATCCGGGAAGGTTGACCACTGGAATAATTCGAACCGTGCCTGCCATTGTTTCGGGGTCTAGCGCCCCTCCGGGTTCGGTAAATTTGGTGGAAAGCAAGTGCGTGCACGCGCTTGGCCCGGTCAACTCATCGCCGTGAACGGCACCGAGGATGTTGATTGTTGGGCCGGGCCTGCTGCCGTGGAAGACGGTGACTGGGATTGGCCATTGGTCCCCCATGCTGACGTTCAACAGGGGCACATGGACCGTTCGAAAGGAACCTGGGCCGATCCGTTTTCGCATGAAACGCAACGGGGCCCATTCTGCACCTCGGTCCCAATCAGGGTTGTTGGCAGGCTCGTGGGCGGCCAGCGCTTCCTCAATCGCACGCTTGCGCCGCTTGGGGATTTCGTGCGCGGTCTTGATGACCCTGCGCTTCTTCTTCCGCCCGGGCACGGTTGCCGCTCGGAGCGGCCGTTCATCAATGGTCGGATGCGCACACCTGAAAGGCCCCCCTCCTGCATGCCTCGGCATGGCTGCGCCGGAAGGTGTGCAACGCACCTATGCTCCGAGTTCGATTTGCTACGGCTGCGGCCCTGCCAATCCTCACGGCCTCCGAATCAATTCCTACAAGGAAGGGGATGAATTGGTGGCCTTCTTCCGACCAGAACCGCACCACCACGCCTTTCCCGGAATGGTCAACGGGGGCATCATTGGAACCTTGCTGGATTGCCATGGAAACTGGGCCGCTGCCGTTGGATTGATGGAGGCCAACGATGAACCTGAACCCCCGTGCACCGTCACGGCTTCCTACGGCGTTCGCCTGTTGAGACCCACTCCGATGGACACCGACCTCAAGGTCACGGCCAAGGTGACGAAAATCGAAGGCAGGAAGGCTTGGGTGGAGATGGCGCTCGAGGCCGACGGCACACGTTGTGCAGAGGGCGACGGCTTGTTTGTCGCCGTCAAGGAAGGGCATCCTGCTTACCATCGTTGGTCGTGAGGTGTCCTTTTGCGTCCCAACGTGACCCAAGCCCAGATGCTTCGCGTCCTTCAGGACGAGGTCTTCGAAGGCATGCGGTCCATGGAGACGTGGAAGGGGCAGGACTTCTCCGTCCTCCGAAAGATCCCCCTTGGCGTGCTTCGGAAAGGAACGGTCCGTCGTCATGGCGTCACCCGCTGGGTCCGAGGCGCCCGTCCAGACCGACTGACGCCGGGTGAAGTTCGCGTCATCGGCTTGCATCCTGCCTTGCTGTCGTCCGAATGGTGGCCCTATGCCGGGTTTGTTTTGCATCACGAACTCATTCATGCGACGGGCCACAGAAGGCATGACACCGCCTTTCGGGCGTGGGAGCATGCGTGGCCAGTTCCACCAAACGGGAAGGGCGCAGAGGCGTTTGCAAAGATGCTCCATCTTGCCTCGGCCCGTTGGTGGTGGACGTGTTCCTCCTGCGATGTGAAACATCCTCGTCAACGCCGATCAAACGGCCGTTACGCGTGCCGTCGTTGCGGCGCCGTGTTGGTGGACTTGCCGGCTGAGGAGGTGGGTGCATGAGGGTGCTTGCTTGGCTCACCGTGGCGATGTTCATGTTGTTGGCCATTCCGGGAGCCTCTGCAGGCTTTGAGGAGGGAGAATCCGTCCAGCATTTGTCTTGCCTCGCCGAGGGCGATTGTCGCTTGACCACCGTCCCTTCGGGTGAGGACACGGTGTCTGGGCAGAGCCAAGGGACCCCTTTCTCCCCAGAACGTGTCCTCTTTGAGTTCGAACTTTACCCCGCTCAGGACGTGCTTGCGCTGCTACCGGAATCCATCACGGACATCGAGATTGATCTTCGCTTCGACGACGACCCCACACGTCTGACCTGGCCAGACGTGGCCTTGACCCTGGTCCACGGCAGCGGTGCCACCTCGTGGACCATGGCAGCGGAAGAGGGCGGTGATGGACCGGCTTACACGACCGATGCGGTGGATTTGGACCTCGACGAAGGGCGCGTCATCTGGCCAGACGACGGTGCCAGGCTTTTGTTGAGTTTCTCCATCGACCGTCCAGCGACATGGACGCTCTACCTGTATGGCGATTCGACGTTCGACATGGACATCGCTTGGTCCGCCGACCCTGATGTGGCCGACGTTGATGAGCCAAGCTCTCGAAGTGAGCCAGCAGCCGTGGAGTTCGAAAGCGCGCATGACGGTGCGCTTGTCGGCGGTGAATCGGATTGCTTCGTGTTCAACATCGAGACCCATGAGGTGCTAAGATTGCTCATCACCTGGGACGCCGTTCCGCTCGAACTTCAACAGCAGTCCGCACAACCTGAACTCCGATTGTCCTCAGGTTTGTTGGCGCCAACTCCTGAAGTCGAGGTTGTTGCAGACGATGACGGGACCATCACACGGTACCGTTGGCGCGCCTTGCAAGAAGGGGAGGCGACGCTTTGTCTCGAAGGAGAAAGCGATCGGTTTCAACCGTACGTGTGGGCTGGGTTGCTGAGTTTCGAAGGCATGGGTCCTGTCGATCCCAGCGGGTTCACCGGCGAAGGACTGTATCCGGCAGGGGGTGGGCAAGTCGAGGGTTCGGGGCCCTCAGTCTCGCTTTCAGATCCTCCCAGCGGCGTACGGGCCCTCCCCGGCCTGATGCTTCTTTTCGTGGGGTTGCTCGAATTCACCCGTCGAACCACGTCGTGGACGCTTCGCTTCGGCCTGACCGTGCCGGGTCTTGCTTTGTTGATGCTGGGAGGCGTGTTCAACCCGCTCATTTCGGCGTCCACCGCCGTGCAGCAGGAGGGGGAGTTGGATCTTGAAAGCCTGATTGATCAGCGCCTCTCACAACTGTGGGATGTCGCCCATCCCGGCGTCCCCGAATCCACGTTAATCACCCACTCTGGTGCCACCTTCGGCCGTCTGGACGGTGAGGATCTCCGTGTTCGCTTGGTGATCACATCGGCCACGCCGATGGACGATGGGCGCTACCAGCTTCATCCTGAAGGCTTGGACGACATTCGGCTTGACGAGCTGATTTTCGCCCATGTGGCCAAGGAAGGAGCGACTGGCCAAGCTCAAGCGGACCATGTTCAGCGATTTGTGCTTCTCGCAGGGCGTTCGCTCCTGTTGGATTTGATCGTCCTCGAAGCGTTGTTGGTCGTGGACGAACGCCCTTCCAGCAGCGTGCTTCATCTTCGAACACCGATGGTGGACACCGCAGCCTCGGGTTCCGTCACGGCTCCTGCTTGGGCCACACGTCCGGAAACCATCGATGCAGGTGCATGGTCGGTGCTTCAGGACGCCCTGTTGCCCCAACGCATCGCGGTTTCCTTGTGCGATTGTGACCTTGACCTGCTCGATGTCCGCTTTGTGGCCGCCTCGGGCCTTCAGTCATCTGACCTTCCACGACATGATGCATTGACTTCGGCCGGTTCCTTCCTTGGGGCCCCCTTTGCAACGGCCATGCTCGGCGTGCTGTTGATGGCCGCAGGAGCGGGCCTCGAACACCGCCGCAGGGCGGAAGCAGACCGCTTGGCTGCGAAGATGCTCAGGGATGCGCATCTGTGGGATTGAACCTCTACGGGGGAACCTTCCTTGCCGTTGAACATTTGAGCAGGTTGACCGCAGGTGTTTTTCACTCCTCGCACTCAGGTTCTTGTTGCGGTGTTCTGATGGCGAAGGAGAATTCGGGTCTTCTGAAATTGAAACAAGGTGTCGCCATCATGAGTTCCAGAACCTTTGGTGAACGCTGGGCAGAAGCCTTGCTGCAAGCCCGTTACGGTGAGACGTATGGACTTGAACGAAGCAAGAATCAGGCGTACGATTTGGTTGAACGTGGAGGTCTACGAGCAGAAAGCAAATTTTCACGGCTCTTTGTCCCGATTTCGAAGGTGAAAGACGACCTCAAATTGCCCCTCGCACAGGGTTCGTCGAAGTCATTTGCCTCCCTGAGTGGGACCTGGACAGCCAATTTTCAGAAGCTGCATCCTTCAGAATTTGACGTCTTATACTACGGGCTGGTGTTGAACGAAGGAATTCTAATTCATCGGGCAAAGGTGGAGGAGCTCCATCTCTCAAACCAGCATCGAAACACCACCACGATCAAGCAGTTCCATATCGATCAGGACTCACTCGCTGCTCATCAAAAGCACCGTATCGAGTTGCTGAGTTGGGACACCCTGCTCTCGATTGTCGACGGTTGAAGCGCAAGCCCCGCCGTGGGGATGCAGGTCTCATTCGCTGGACTGAGCGGCGTCCTTGGCTTCCTCAGCGATTTCTTCCATCTCGTCGTCGGAGATTCGGAGCACCGTTTGGAAAGAGCGCAATTCCTCCATTTCGTCCTCGGTGATGACGCCGTCTTCCCATGCTTGCCGGTATGCGTCGAGGAGGAAGTCGCGGTATGCTTCTGGGTTGAGCAACACGTCGCGAATGAGTCCGTGGTCCGGCTCAGATCCACCGCTGAGATCCATCATCACCATGGAGCGACCAAGGTCCTTGACGACCATGTCCTTG
>DUHU01000233.1:0-146 GCA_013330765.1 Candidatus Poseidoniaceae archaeon
AGCACTTCCATGGCGAGCGTAGGCAGGCCGAGCTCAGCGTCAAAACCGTCTTGCGTGAACACCACACGACTGGCCCAACCGATGACCAACATCAGGGCGATGAAGGGCGTTTGCCAAACGAAAAACCAGACCATGGCCTGCTTCCG
>DUHU01000233.1:474-611 GCA_013330765.1 Candidatus Poseidoniaceae archaeon
TCTTTGTCGCCACCCAAGGTCATCACGCGAGAGACCACTTGCGGCTGCCCAGCGACCCCAAGTCCACCGAGGAAAAACGCAAAGATCCAGAGGCTGACACCGAGGGCAAGGTTCGGTGGGATGAATCCTGTGAGCAC
>DUHU01000233.1:946-1123 GCA_013330765.1 Candidatus Poseidoniaceae archaeon
GGATCTTGCATCTCCAGCCCAGCGTTCAGCCCGCTGAAACCCCCGACCTGACCAAGAGCCACCCAGCAGAGCATGGTGGTCCCGATGATCATCACGCAGGACTGCGCTGCATCGGTCCAGATTGAAGCACGGATTCCTCCAGCGTAGCAGTAGGCCACAACGAGCACGAAACCGATG
>DUHU01000233.1:1414-4124 GCA_013330765.1 Candidatus Poseidoniaceae archaeon
GCCACAACGAGCACGAAACCGATGAGGATGCCGAGCACAGGGTCCCACCCCATCATCGCGAGAAGGGCTTTGCCGCCGCTGGTCAATTGCGCAGCGGCATAGACCGAGAGGAAGGCCACGGAAAGGATGGCGGCCAATTTCGCTTCAGGGGCCCCCGTCACGCTGGCGACCAAGGACGAGAGCGAGCGCACGCCTCGTTCGTTTGCTTCTTCCTGGATGTAACGGTAAAGCCAGATCCAAGCAACGAGTTGGCCGACGGTCGAGGCAAGGCCGATCCAAATGGCGGAATAGCCGACGGCATAGGTGAACCCGATGAAACCGATGAACATGTAGCCGCTGTTCCATGTGCTGACCGCTGACAGTGCGGCCAGAGCGGGATGCATCCCACGGCCTGCAACCAGATAGTCGTCCGTGGTGTCCTGCTTCACCCGCATGCTCGAGAGCCCGACGGCCGCGAAGAAGCCGAGGAAGAGCAGGAAAGACAACAGCATCACGACGTTGCTCATCGCTTCGACCACACTCCCCCTCCCCATGAACGCTTCCGAGGCCAAAGCGCGCGAATCAGGGCCTTCGCCACCGGCCGATGGCATCCGCTTCCACGCCATCGACTTCGGCCGGGACGAGCAGGCAATTCAGACGCCCGCCGGGCTCGGCCGGCAGACCGTCGACCGTTGTGGTGACAAAAAATTCGTCCGCGGTACCTACGTCCGCACACAACACGACCGTCCACGAACCGATGTCTTGGTTCTGCATCGCTCTGGATTTCAGTTCGGAGACCGCCTCCTCCGAACGCTCCGCCAGCCGCTCAGTCATCAGGTGCAGGCTGCGATGGGCGTCTTCCGGCCGCATGGGCCGCTGGTCTCCTGTCCCGGCTCCCGTGGGGTCAAGGTCGAGCAACACGAGGGTGTGCAGGCCTTGGTGGCGATTCATGGCAATGGTTTCGAGTGGAGAGGTGGCGATCCAGGACCCGTGGGGATAGGTCAACGTCGTTTGCCGTCCAAACCGGTAATTGGACAGCCCGGCCGCACCCGTCACCGTGCCGGTGATGCTCAGGCCGTGGAGGACGTGGCACGGCACACCAGCTTCGCGAGCACGGAGTTGCAGGTCCACGTGGGTGGTTGCTTGCAACGGATCACCGACCACCAGCATCGCGACGAGCGAAGTACGGGCCAATTCAAACAGCCGCCCGGGGTCTTCCACGTCCGGCCGCATCACCCGTTCGATGGGGCCCGTTCGGGCCTCAAGCTCGATCAAATCCGGTTCAGGCCAAAGGGCGGTGTACGCCTCATACCATCGGTGGTCTGCCTTTTCGGCCGCCTCGAGGGCCGCGACGGTCATGCTTCGTAGTCCGCCGGGGCCAAGCCCGACAAGGAGCAGGCCGGTGGGGGGCAACTCGACCGTCATGCTGATGCCGTCCTGACCGGTGGTCCCGATGAGCGGCATGCGTCATTTGAGGGTGCCGAGCGCAGAGACCGCCGAATGGCGGGAGCGGTTGGTGGCCCAAGGTTGGCTTGCAGAGGGCGCGGGCATACAAGCAGAAGGGGAACATCGACTCATTCCCTTGAGCGAATCTGCGCCAGGGTCAGAAGAGCCGAGGTATGAGGGGCATGCACTGGTCGAGCGTCCTTCACTTGAACGCGGGCCAATGCACTGGCGCGAAAGGCTTCCTCCTTTGTTGCTGACGGCGTTTGAACCTCATCTCCCAACGGCGCATGAAGTACAAGGCGACGTACTGCTCGTGAAACTCGAACCCGAAGTGGAGCCTCACGCGGGGACCATCGCAGAGGCCATGTTGGCCCAATTTTCACACGTCCGAGTGGTCTGTGTGGACCGGGGAGTCACCGGGCCGTTCCGTATCCGGGACGTGCAAGTCATCGCTGCCCGTGGCGATGACACGTCCACCGTCACCCAAGTCAAGGAACACGGTTTAGCGTACACACTCGACCCGAGCAAGGCCTACTTCAGCGCCCGTTTGAGCGGAGAACGGCAAATCGCCATGGACGCCATTCAGCAACACCACAAGCGCCTCCAACGTCGGTTGGTGGTGTACGATCCGTATGCCGGCGTGGGTCCAAACCTTGGGCTACCGCTCGACGGCGGGGTGGTCGAATCCGCCGTCGTGGGCGACTTGAACGCCGAGGCGATTCCCTTCATGGAGGCGAACCTTTCCCACATCATTGCACGAAGCGCCTTTCCCGAGGCTCGGCTTGAGGTTCGCGTGGGCGACGGCCGGGCGTGGCGTCATGACGGCACCCTGCTCGGGCAAGCAGACGTCCTTTTCGTCAACCTCCCTCACGAGGGGTTGGATCACTTGGACGACCTGATTCCGCTTCTGGCCGAGGACGCCTTGGTGATCGGTTGGGCGGTCATCGAACGTGACGAAGAGGCTGAAGTCGCTCAACACCTGACGGCCTGCTTTGCTGCTGCAGGTCGCGACGTGACCGTTGATGTGCAGGCGACAAAAGGCTTCAGCACGACCAGGACGATGGTTCGGCTTGTGGTGCTCGCGACGACGGGTTCTTGAGGCGCCCGCCGCTCCGATTGAGCATGGAGACCACCGTTCGATGCAAGTGTGGCGTCACCATCGACATCGCTGGCGCCACGCCCCGCGCGGACGGCATCAAAGTCTGGTGTCGCGTTTGCGGCGATAACTTCGTCCACAAACGTGGGTCGTGAAGGCGCCCGTTCCGGGAATTGAACCCGGGTCGCA
>DUHU01000233.1:4463-4729 GCA_013330765.1 Candidatus Poseidoniaceae archaeon
CCTGCATGATAACCTCTACACCAAACGGGCAGGCAGGCGTCCCGTCAGGGAACCGATATTTAAGCCGCTCTCACCGTGTCGTTGACGGTTCTCATGAGCTCTCGCCCGCCATCTGCCGCACAAGCCAAGGACGCCGCAGAGCAAGCCGCCGCCGACGATGCCGTTGCTGCTGCCTTTGGGCAACTTGCAGGGATGGAGTCATCGCCTTCGCCGGAAGGCCCCCCCGGCGGACCCCCCGAAGGTCCAAGCGGCCCTCCAAGCGGCCC
>DUHU01000233.1:5029-5230 GCA_013330765.1 Candidatus Poseidoniaceae archaeon
TCCAAGCGGCCCTCCAAGCGGCCCTCCCGGCGGCCCGCCCAAGGGACCAGGTGGACCCCCCACAGGACCCCCCAGCGGTGGACCTCCTTCAGGCCCCCCGACAGGACCACCGACGGGCCCCCCGCCCAGCACTTCTGTTTCCGAGCCCGAACCTGAGCCCGAACCTGAGCCCGAGCCCGAGCCCGAGCCAGAACCCGAGCC
>DUHU01000059.1:0-364 GCA_013330765.1 Candidatus Poseidoniaceae archaeon
CAATGCAGACCTTGCTGAGCGCGAGGCCGAAGCCCTGCAGCGTTCTGAAGTTGCTCGAAGGCAAGCTCAAGCGGAAATCGAGCGTGCTCAGTACACCTTGGAGTCTGAACGCCTTCGTGCTGAGGAAATCGCACGTGAGGAAGTGTCCAAGTCGCAGATTGAGATTGCTGCAGAAGCCGAAGCCGAGCGCCAACGACGCATCGCCCGTGGTGAAGCAGACGCGACCCTTGCCCGCTTCCAAGCAGAAGCAGAAGGTGTCCAAGCCGTCCTTGAAGCAAAGGCTGCAGGTTACCGCAACCTCGTCGAGAGCGCAGGCGGCGACGCGCGCGCTGCCGCCACGCTTCTCATGGTCGAGAAGATGGAA
>DUHU01000059.1:642-3739 GCA_013330765.1 Candidatus Poseidoniaceae archaeon
CGACGCACGTGCTGCTGCAACCCTTCTCATGGTCGAGAAGATGGAAGCCATCGTCGAGAAGCAAGTCGAAGCCATCTCCAACCTCACCATCGACAAGATCACCGTGTGGGATTCCGGTGGCAACGGCGGCGGCGAAGGATCGAGCACCTCGAACTTCGTTTCGAGCCTCATCAAGAGCCTCCCGCCCGTCCACGACGTGGCCGCAATGGCCGGCGTGGAACTGCCGGACTACCTCGGGTCCATCGACGCCGAGAAGTGAACGGCGTTTTCACCGCCCCCTTCAGAACGCATGGCTGGGCCGCTGCAAAGCGGCGCATTGATATCCCGTCATGGAGGGCTGAGGCCTCATGCCCTCTGATTTGGAAATCGCCCGGGAAGCCACGCTCGAGGACATTGCCGCCATCGCGTGGAAACTCGCCCTTCCTGCCGACGGACTGCACCCTCACGGGCGGCACATCGCGAAGGTCACCTGGCCCTGCATCGAAGAGCGTCTTGACCGGCCGCAAGGAAGCCTTGTGCTCGTCACGTCGGTGAATCCTACGCCCTTCGGAGAAGGAAAAACCGTCACCACCATTGGATTGACCCAAGCCCTGAACCGCATTGGACAATCTGCAACCTGCGTGGTTCGTGAACCGTCCATGGGCCCTGTCTTTGGGATCAAGGGTGGTGCCGCAGGAGGAGGCCGGTCTCAGGTACTCCCCATGGAACAGATCAACCTGCACTTCACCGGAGACCTGCATGCTGTCACCTCGGCACACAACCTCCTTTCGTCGCTCATTGACAACCACATCAAGCATGGAAACGAGCGGCGGTTGGACACGACCCGTATTGGGTGGCCACGCGTGGTGGACCTCAACGACCGTGCCCTTCGTGAAGTGGTCGTTGGCCTTGGAGGTCCAGCAAACGGCTACGTCCGGCAAGACCGCTTCGACATCACCGCTGCAAGCGAGGTCATGGCCATCCTGGTCCTTGCCCGCGATTACCCAGACCTGCGAAAGCGCCTTGGGGAAATCATCGTCGGCCCAGACCTGGACGGACGACCGGTTCGCGCCGAGGACCTCGATGCTGCAGGAGCAATGGCGTTGCTGCTTCGGGATGCATTTCTCCCGAATTTGGTCCAGACCTTGGAAGGAGATCCAGCGTTCATCCATGGCGGGCCTTTTGCCAACATCGCCCACGGAAATTCCTCAGTGATCGGTGACCGCTTGGCCCTGTCATGCGCTGATTTTGTCGTCACAGAAGCGGGCTTTGGGTCCGACATGGGCGCTGAAAAATTCATGCACATCAAGGCCCCAGTGGGTCAGAAATCTCCCGATTGTGTGGTGATGAACGTGACCGTCCGTTCGATGAAACTCCATGGAGGCGCTTTTGGCGATCGCGCTGGACGGCGCCCGAGCCCGGAAGAACTGGAGAAGGAAAACGTGGAAGCATTGCTGGAAGGAGCCAAAACCAACCTCGACCGTCACATTCGCAACATGGCAGGATTTGGTATGCCGGTGGTCGTTTCCATCAACCGGTTCACCAGTGACACAGACGCAGAGCTGGAGGCCCTTGCCGACGCCGCACGTGCAAGCGGTGCAAGCGACGTGTGTCTGACCGAGGTGCATGCACGCGGCGGTGAAGGTGGCGCTCCGTTGGCGAAGGCCGTGGTGCGGGCCGTCCAAGACCACGTGGCTGCAGGCCGACCCTTCACACCCCTGTTCATGCCGGATGCTCCTGTCATGGACAAAGTGGAAGGCATCGCGAAGCGCTTGTACGGCGCTGGCGAAGTCACCGTGACACCTGCCGCCATGAAGCAATTGGATCGATTCAAGTCGTGGGGCTACGGGAACCTCCCCGTCTGCATGGCAAAGACCCAGTACAGTTTCAGCCACGATGCAGGCGGTCTCGGCGCCCCGAGCGGATTTACCCTCCCCGTGCGAGAATTCCGTTTGAACGCCGGCGCCGGATTCATCGTCGCCATCCTCGGGAACATGATGACCATGCCAGGTTTGCCAAAGCGACCTGCGGCATCGGACATGGACATGGACGAACGGGGCATGCTCAAAGGCGTCTTCGGGTGAGGGCATGCGTATCTTGCACCGCGACCAACTGCGCATGCGCTTGCGGTGTGAGTCCGACGATGACCTCTGGACCTTGGCCCAATTCATTCAGGCAGGCCACCGTTTCGGCATGGTCGGTGAACGTCGTGATTCAACCACCGGTGGGGTTGAGGGGGGCCGTGCAAAATCCGCCGAACGCCGCACAATGTGGATCCTTCTTGAGGTGTTGAGCGTGGAACACCACGTCTTTTCCGACGCGCTCCGCGTCCATGGCACCATTGTGGAGGCGCCCTTCGATCAAGGCCTACACCACACCCACGTGGTGGAAACCGGGGACGAAGTGGAGGTGCAGGCCCACGCTCCGTTCAGGCCAATCGACGTTCAACTGATGGAGGAAGCAGCCAATGCAGCGCTCCGGCCCAAGGTCGCCCTGATCGTGGTGGAACACGACGAAGTCATCCTGTTCACCGTGGCCCAAAGAGGCCTCAAGGAAGGCATGACGTGGACGATGCGAGGCGGTGGAAAGCGCAGCGATGCACGGACTTCCAACAGCGTGAAGGAAGCCTTCCTCAACAAAACCGCCAATGAAATTGCTGCGTCCATTGTGGGTGAGGTCCCTGTCGTGTTGGCGGGTCCAGGTCATGCCCGTGAAAGGCTCGCAGCGGCCCTTCGGGGGTGCGCACCTCACCTCGTTTTGACCTCGGTGGCAACGTCCATTGGTGGCCGTTCAGCCGCCAACGAAGTCATTCGCGAAGGGCTGGCAGGCGAGGTGTTGGCCGACCATGCAGTGTCCCGAGAAACGGCCTTGGTCGAGGAAGCCATGACGAGGATCCACACCTCCGGCGCCGTGGCTTATGGCATCGAGCACATCGAACGAACGGTGAACGAAGGAGCCGTCGAAACCCTGGTGGTGTTGGCCGACGTCCTTCGAGGCGACGACGAAGCACAATGGCAGCAGATATGCGAAGCCGTGCTTGACCTCGGTGGAGCCGTGGTGCAATGCTCAATCGACCATGACGCAGGAGCACAGTTGGACGGCCTTGGCGGGGCGATTG
>DUHU01000145.1:0-230 GCA_013330765.1 Candidatus Poseidoniaceae archaeon
GTCAGGGCGAGGCGGGGGCGAACGAGGTGGGCCACCGTCTCGACGCGGCGCCCTTCGGACTCCACCACCCAACGCAACCGTTCTGGCAGGCCTCCAACAGCCCGGCGATGCTCTCCAGCAACGATGATGCCTGCCATGGGCGTCCGATGCACCTGGAGGTCAAGCAAGCCGACGGCGATGGTCAAGCACCACACGTCGCCTTCCTCTTCACTGTCCGCCGCAACGTAACG
>DUHU01000145.1:564-707 GCA_013330765.1 Candidatus Poseidoniaceae archaeon
TGCTCGGTCGCGAACATGGTCGAGCATCCTCCCTCAACCCACGGGCCACCTCCAAGGTCTTCACGGACGTTTTCCGGAGGCGTCCCGCTTGCGGGACGATGATGCGTGCCTCGTTCGAGGCACACATGAAGGACGGTTCCGTC
>DUHU01000145.1:1011-1324 GCA_013330765.1 Candidatus Poseidoniaceae archaeon
GCACACATGAAGGACGGTTCCGTCAATGGGGGCCACCAAGACCCCCGGGTCTTGTGGAATCCTTCGAGGCGGATCGCGAAACCGAAGCAGCAGCCATGCCGAAGCACAGAGAAGGAACACACCGAGAAGGGGGCCCAAGCCGAACAATGGATCCACGAAAGCGGAGATCAAGAGCACGATGCTGCCTGAAACAATGGGGGTCACGACCATCGCCGAGGAGCCCTCGGCGAGCCAGGCCATTCGCTTGGTCACGCTCCGTCCCAGGGGTCTTCGCCGTCGTCCCACGTGGCGGTTTCTTCGGTTTCTTCGGTTT
>DUHU01000145.1:1632-4722 GCA_013330765.1 Candidatus Poseidoniaceae archaeon
TTCTTCGGTTTCTTCGGTTTCTTCTGCCGGAGCTTCCTCGGACGCCGCTTCTTCGTCGGGAGCGTTCTCCTCGTCTTTGCTGGAGCGCGAGCGGACCTCGACCTCGTCATCGTCCGTGCCGTATTCTCCATCAGGGCCGGGTGAAATGGCCACTTCAACGACGCCAACGGGAACGACGATCTCGTCTTCGGACGACGTTGAATCCGCTTCATCAGAAATGGCGCCTTCGGCTTCCTCGATGGTCATCTCCGCAGCGCGGGCTTCCACCATGGAATCCATGCGCTCGACAAAGGCATCGGCCTTCTGCTGAGCTGCACGCTCGGCCTCGACCGCCTGTTCAATCATCTCATAGCGCTCTTGAATGGCCTTGTTGAGGTCTTCAAACAGGGACATGTGCGCGACGTACCAGCCGTCACGTGCTTTCATTTCAGTCACGGCGAGTTTGAGGTCGTTGTCGAGTTCTTCCGCGATGGCGAAAACCTTCCCAAGGCGGTCCTTTTCTCGGGTGTACTTCTCTTCCATCTTCTCAAGTTCCGGCTCAAGGTGTGAAACCAATGTGGCAGATTTGGTGGAGGACATTTCCAGTTCGCGGAGTTTGAGGTCTCTCTCCATCAGGATGTTTTCCATGGCCTCTTTCTCGATTTCGCGTTCAACGATTTCCTTCTCGAGAACTTCGATTTCTGCCTTGGCATCCAAGTACTCTTTTTCCTGCTGTTCGTAGGCAGCGTAGAGCTTCTTCAGACGGTCCGTTTCGGTCTCAAGGGCCTGTTCAAGCTCGCGGATGCGGACCTCGTCGGTCACGGTGCCTTCGTCGCTCATGGTCATCCACCCGAGACTATGCTCACATGTTCGACCGTCCACCACCCTATGAAGCCGACGCTTCAGGTGCGTCGCTTTGGGTGAATGATGCGGCGTTGGTACCAGCAGCGTGACTTGTGGTTTATTTGAGACGAGTCGGACCACAGCCCGGTGAGACCGTGAATGAAGATGCGGTGTGTGACCCCACCTATGCAAGGATGGATGAGTTGTTGGAATTGTTGACCAAATCCAAGGCCCTTCATGTCATGCTCGTGCTCGATCAACACGTGCGCCCAATGCGGTTCACCCACCTCAAACGCCACGTCGATGGCACCTCAACAACGGTGTCGCGGCGCCTCAAGGAATTGCAGGCATATGGCCTCATCGAACAGGTGGATGACGACGAGACGTCGGGCTCCTACGCCCTCACTGAGAAGGCGAAAACGCTCAGCCCAATTTTCCACACCTTGTTTGACTGGGTTGCCGCTCAACCTTCCTGAAGGCCGTTCATGATGGCCACCAGTTTTGCTGCGATGGGCGGCTCGGTCATCGAATGCCCGGCATCGCCGATGATGTGCAGCCTGCTGTGCGGTGCCGCCGTGTGCAAATCCCATGCGCTTCGCGCCGGACAAACCACGTCGTAGCGGCCCTGAACAATGTCGATCGGGATGTTTGTCAATCGACTGACATGGTCCAAAATGAAATTGTCTGGCATGAAAATCCCGTTCGTGAAGTAATGGCATTCGATGCGCGCGAAGGCCACGGCGAACTGCAGATCGTCGGCTTTCAGTTCCGCAGAGGCCTTCGGAATCAGGTAGCTGGTTGCCATTTCCCATCGCGTCCATTCCCTGGCTGCGGCATGCCGAACGGTTTCGTCAGCCGACGTCAAGCGAGCGTGGTACGCCCGCATCAAATCGCCACGCTCTGGCTCGGGGATGTGGTTGCGATAGCCCTCGAACGCGTCGGGGAAAATGTGGCTTGCACCCTCTTGGTAGAACCACGCGAATTCACTCTCACGGCACAGGAAAATACCTCGAAGCACAAGGTGCTGGACGCGCTCGGGATGGTGCTGCGCGTAGATGAGGGAGAGTGAGGAACCCCAGGACCCTCCGAACACCACCCAGCGTTCGATGCCGAGGTGTTCACGGAGCCGTTCAATGTCCGACACCGAGGCCAGCGTTGTGTTGTCTTCCAGTTCAGCCCAAGGCGTCGAACGACCACAACCACGCTGATCGAATTGGACGATGCGCCAATGGGCGGGATCGAAGTAACGCCGATAATCGGGTTGGCTGCCGCCGCCGGGTCCGCCGTGAATGACGAGCACCGGCGCGCCTTCAGGATGGCCGGACACTTCCCACGCCACGCTGTGGAGATCGCTGACCTCCAACATGCCTTCCAGATGAGGTTCAATGCGAGGGTGCAGCACGTCGTCAAGGTCCGCCATGCACCTGCAACCCGTCGGGAGCGTGATGGTATTTTGCACCATCAAGATGATGCGATGCAGCCCAAAGCCCTCGGCATGACGAACGTGCGCTTGGCCGTGGACGTGTTCAGCGATTGGGCCACTGAGGGCCGGGACGAAGGGATGGAGCGCGGCCACGCGGCTGCCGTCGGAGAGATGCTCGCCTTCGGCCTCGCCCGCGTCGCTGAACCGAGCCAGAATTTCCGCGCCATCGACGTGGGTTGCGGCAACGGATGGGTGGTTCGTCAACTGTCTTCAGTGCCGTTGTGTTCCCACGCAGAAGGAGTGGACGGAGCCCCAGAAATGATCGAAAAGGCACGGCGAACCGACCCAGAAGGGCACTACCACCACGGCTTGCTGCCCGATTGGTCGCCCGAGGGGCGATTCGACCTGCTCATGTCGATGGAAGTGTTGTACTACCTGCACGACCCGGCAGCCATGCTGGCCACGTTCCGGGATGCATGGCTGCAACCGGGCGGCTGGGCCGTGATCGGCGTCGACCATTATGCCGAACATGAAGAGAGCTTGGATTGGCCGGAAAAGGTCGGAGTGCACATGACGACCCTCTCCGAGGCGGCATGGTTGGAAGCATGGTCCGCCGCCGGTTTCGAGAGCGTCGAAACATGGCGCGCCGCGGGAGACCCTGGTACGCTGGTCATCGCAGGTCGCTGCCCGTCATAGAGGGCCGAGGCCCGCTCCAACAGGCCCACAGAGGCGAATTCCCCCGCGATGGAAAGGACACTTTTGGCACGGTTCGGCCGCCTCAGCAGGAAGGCGTTCGGGTTCGGGTATGGACTCGGGGTCCACGGACAACTGAACCTTCCATCGCA
>DUHU01000255.1:0-2688 GCA_013330765.1 Candidatus Poseidoniaceae archaeon
GTTGGCCGCATCAGCGGTCCACGTGCTCAGAGGTAGGCGTTGAGCACCGGCTCTTCGTCCAGGTGGAAGAAGGAATACGCGGCCCACCACGTGATGGTGTCCAACGCGTCAACGACGTTTGATTTCCCGGTTTGCGGGTCGCCGTAGTCCTTGCCAGTGGTGTCCATCCACTCCTCCATTTCACCAAGGGTGTCGCAGGTCTGGTGGTAGCACCAGTACCCGTCCACCAAGCCGCCAAAGCCCATGGTGACGGTCCCGAGGTTGCGTTGGAAACTGTCGTGGTCGCTGCGGGCCGTGGTGTCCTCGTAGACGATGATTTCGGGCTTGTCGTTCTCCAACCAGTCGTCCACCTTCCATGTGGCTTCTTCGTGGCCAGCGCCGACGAGGGTCGACATCTGGGTTTCGACACCGATGGCGTCCGAACCGATCCACTGGGCGAGGCCGACCATGCCCGGCTGGTTGAACAGGTCGTGGTCAAGGCTCGGTCCGATGTAGACGCGCATTGGCCAGACTTCGCTGTCCTTGGGGTACCCGTCTTCGTCGATTTCTGGTTCAGGGTCGCCGTGCGGCGCACCGCCACCACCGGGCCAGTTCACGCCGGCCATGTCGAGGTTGACGTAATTCGTCACCGTCACGTCGGGGTTCTCTTGCGAGACGTAGAAATCCGTCCAGTAATCGCTGCCCCGCTTACCGCCTTCTTCGCCGGACCAGAGGCAGAAGACCATCGTCCGGCGCGTTGCTGCATTGGCCATCGCTTCGGCCACTTCGAGGACCATCGAGGTCCCGGCCGTGTTGTCGTAGGCGCCGACGCGGGTGCCGTAGGTGCGCACACCGGTCACGTGCGGATCGAGGGCGAGGGCGTTGATCGGTGGAGCGATGTCGAAGTGGGCGCCGAAGACCATCCACTCGTTGGGGAACAGGGTGCCAAAGCGGAAGCCACAGATGTTGTACCCCTCGGGGTTCTGGTTGCCTTGCCAATCGGTGTATTCGTAGCGCTGCACGTTGACCTCAAGGCCGAACGACTCCATCTCTTGGATCAGGTGCTGCGCCGCGTCTTCGTAGGCCGCGTTGCCTTGACCCGCCCACCGGTTCAGGAATCCTTCCGCGCCGTCGGCGAGGTCGGTGGGATCGACGTCTTCGTTGGAAAGGAAAGCCAGGGTGTCGTACGTGTCCCGGCCGTTGACGAACCCGGTCGAATGCCGTCCACCCTCGCTTTCGTCGTAGGCCGGTGCGGCAGGGCGCTCGATGGCGGCCACGACCGCGGTGGAAGGTCCTCCGGTGACGTTTCCTGAACGAACGGACGGCCACGTGCTGTTTTCACCGGCAAGGACGGAGGCGGCAGGGCCGCGATCGGCTGCACCCATGCCGCCACGGGCCACCCACGTGGCCCATGATTCGTTCAGGTCACGTACGGGAAAGGCATCCCGGCCGGGAAGGCCGATTTGCACCACGGCGGTGGTGGCGCGAGGCGGAGCGAGCAAGGTGATTTCCACGGTCTCGCCCTCGTTGAGGTCAACGATGGTCGAGTTTTGGACAAAGTCGGTGGCAGGATCGCGGAGCAGGTAAGGGACGTACAGACTCAGGTCCTCTTCGGCGGTGAAGGCCACGGTCTGGAAGATGCCACCAATCCACGTGGAAGGGCGGATCTCAAGGTCGTCGGAAGAGGGGAGCTCTTCCCCGTCTGTGGGGGCAAAGCACCCCGACAAAGGAGCGCTGCACATCAGCAATCCAAGGACGAGGGCGTGCGCCACGCGACTCGAGACCATGCCCTGCCGTGGCGGCTCTCCTTCTCAAGCCTGTTCACGGCCTGCCCCGTTGTTCTGGGCCACAGCAAGTGTTGAGCGATTCTTTGAAGAGGGAACAGGACGATATTCAATCATGGGCCAATCAAGGAAAACGGTCTACCTCATGCCGAAGCGTCCCAGCCGCCTTCGCCGTCATGGCGATCTGTGGGGGCGCGTTCGCCCACGGGCGGTCGAAGACGACACTCGACCACTGGTCGAGGGCTGACGGCGCGGTGGCAGCGTTGAAGCGTCAAGCCTCGACGGGGGTGCATGGGCGAGGGATCGCGTGTGGGCCGGATTTGGTCCAATCCCGTCGTGCGGGGCATGCTGCTCTTCTCGGCGTTTCGCGCCGTTTACGGCATGGGCATCCTCGTCGTCACCTGGCTCTTGGCCACCAGCGGTGAGGCGCCTTGGTGGACGTCGATCATCTTCCTGGCCTTCTCGATGGTCTTCTCACGCGTGCTGCTTCGTGGCATCAAGGCCCGTTGGCCGGGCCTCTGGGGGGCATCGCCCGAGAAGGAAAGTGGCCCGATCACAGCGCGTTGATGATCGGCTGCTCGTCGAGCGCGAGGAAGGTCATCGTGGACCACCAGGCGACCACGTCAAAGGACTCAACGAGGTTCTGTTCCCCTGTGCGTCCGTCGGTCACCATGTACTCGAGCATCTTGGGAAGACGGTCGCATTCCCTGTGGTAGCATGGGTAGCCGTCCACCACACCGTTCCATCCCATCGTGATGGTGTCGAGGTGCTCTTGGAAGGAGTCGTGGTCGCTGCGCGCGGTCGGAGACTCGTAGATGGCCACGGTGTCGACGTAGGAATCGGTCCACATCGCGGACTCTCCGTCCTCCAGCCAGGCGGCCCAGCCGCGCTCGATTTGCGATTCGAGACCAAGCTCTCCTGCACC
>DUHU01000255.1:3068-3399 GCA_013330765.1 Candidatus Poseidoniaceae archaeon
TCGGGGCCAATGTAGCATGACAACACCCAATCGCCCGGCCAATTGATGCCCATCATGTCGAGGTTGACGTAATTCGTGACCGTGACGTCCAATTCAGCGGTGTCCTGTGCCCACGCACGTGAGCCCCACAACCCCTCTTCCTCGCTCGACCAGAGGCAGAAGACCATGGTGCGACGGGTCTCGATCTTGGAGAGCGATTCTGCGGTTTCGAGGATCATCGACGTGCCCGCAGAGTTGTCGTAGGCGCCGACACGCGTGCCGTAGCCGGGAATGTCTGGACCCGGGGTCATCACGGCGGGTGGAGCGACGTCAAAGTGGGCGCCAAAGACGA
>DUHU01000272.1:0-2926 GCA_013330765.1 Candidatus Poseidoniaceae archaeon
TGGAATCTTCAAACCGAACCGAAGAGGAATGATTTGCGATCGATGGGTACCGTTCGTATTCGGCTTGGACGTCTTCAGTGGTGATGGCGTTCATCTCGCCTTCGAGGATCCTCAGGATTCCGTCGATGGCGACGACCATGCTGTGAGCATGAGGCCTTCGACCCGGCGTTGAAGGGCCTGCCACTCTGGAACCATGGACGGCGCAGGAAACACGCGCCTCTTTCCGTTGTCCCACCGCTGCAAGGACTGCGAACGGTAGTCAATGCCCGCAACCGCGATGAGGTCCCTTTCGTAGGCGATGACCCAATCGATCAGATCAGCGAGCATCTGGATGCACTGTCCCCTCTCCTCAGCGACCGGTGGAACGTGGCCCTCCAAATCGTCGCCGCTCCATGGAAGGAGGGGGGAATCCTCCAGGGGTGCAAACCTCGGAACGAGTTCGTATCGCGGAACGAAAATACTCCCGAAACGTTCGTCGATGTAGACGATTCCGAAACCACGGAGAATGACGGTACGCCCGGAAGCGAGGGACAGAGCGTAGATGTTTTTCTTGTTCGCTTTGTCTGGCGGCGCGATCAAGCGTTCAAAGCCCTGCTCGAGGAGCACGTTGCCTTCCGGGCGCAGGATGTCCCTGCCCCAGCACCAAATCTGCTGGCTCAAGAGGTCAACGCCGCGGGCGAGGCCGTCCTCAGGAAAGGCCCTTCCAAACGAAGATGTGGTGCTTGGAGACATGCGGCATCATCTCATGAGGTTGAGCAAGGCGTCGACTAAGGTCGCCCTAAATGAAGTGGGTGGATGTGCCCTTTCTCACAAATGCCAACGCCACACCTCATCCGCACATCTCTTGCCACTGACAGCGGAATAAACAAATCGAAACGCCCAAACCCGAGCGCATGAAGTCCCTGGGAGAAATCGAAGAAGACCTTGCAGAGAAAGCAGAACCCATTCTCGGTATCAAACCGTCTTCGAAGTTCAAGCGGGGACCAATTGGAATCCTCATCTACGTCGTGTGTGGGATCGTTGCGTTCATCTCCTTGAGAAGCGCAGGCGTGTTTTAGGTTCGCTTGATGTCGAACCAGATCGGCTTGTGATCCGACACCGCACCGCTGCTGAGGCGCTCGTCAATGCCCCACGTCCCGGTCAGGCGACCGTCCAGTTGGCTCGTCGTCACAATGCGGTCGTAAGCGCAGCGTGAGTCGCCCACCGTGGTGTCGGCATCGTCGGGAATCAACCACGTGTAGTTCTCCGATGAGATGGAGAGTTCGATCAGTTCATTGTATGACGCATAGGAGCAGTCGCCGTTGAAGTCACCCAGGATGACGTAATCGTCGTCGTCGGAATAGTTGGCCTGCCCCCAGAGGTGCACGTCACCAAGGGCGCTCATCTCCTCGACGGCCAGGGTCGGTTTGGTGTGGACGTTGACGAAGACCAGGTCCGTTCCCGTGTCCTCGCCGTAGGTGTCCAACAGCATGAATGAGGCCAGGAAGGGCTCGCGCTGGAAGGAATCGTTGGTGCTGTCATCGTACAGGGTACCGTTGTCCAGTGACCTGAACACCGTGGGCCGGTAGTAGTAGGCATACTGCTCCTGGGAGTTCCTGTCGTCCTCTTGCAGACCGCTGCGCTCTGAGAGCACCATGCTCCAGTTGAGGGTGGGGTGGCTGACGTTGTCCTGTCCGGCCACGCCGTTCAATTCGTCCAAGAAGAGGTACGGCACCTCCTCGTCAATGTCCTTGATCTCCTGCACGGCCACCATGTCGTAGGCTTGGAAGAGGTCCACCAACTCGGCCACGACCGTGGCGTTGCTCATTTTGGTGTCTCCGAAGACCCTGATGTTGAACGAAGCCACGCGCGCAATCTCGCTTCGGTCAAGCTCGATGACCGTGGAATTCTCGTCGAACATCATCCGATTGTCGACCAAGACATAGACGATTTCGGGGTCTTGGTCGGGTTCGCTCAGCAGGTCAAAGACCACGGCCGAGAGCACCACAATGGCCACGAGACTGAGCGATTGGAGCCCCTTCTCTCGGCCGTTCATGAGGCCTCCCTTTTGGATTCAAACAAAAACCCTGACGCCGTACGGCTTGAGGAAAAGGCGTTCCAATGCCAGCGTTGGATGGGCGGAACACGCCTCACATGCGCTCAAGCGGAACCAGACCAAGGCCGGTCAAGCCTGCGTGAAGCACCGCACGCGCACGCTCGCTGACCGCAGCATGCAGGGCGTGCGCTCGACCGTCGACGATCACCGGACAATCCCGGTAGAAGCCGTTGTACGCGGTCGCAAGGTCGAGCATGTGCAGCGCGAAAAGATGCGGTTTGTGTTGCTTGACGGCTTTTCGCAACACGTCCGGATGCACCGCAAGCACGCGAAGCAAATCGACCAAACCGTCGGGCATCGGGCCGTCGAGGACCGGGGTCTCGAGGGCCGGTTCCGCTTCACCGAGTTTCCGTGCAATGCTGCAAGCCCGCGTGTGCGCGTACATGGCGAAGGGAGCGGAGCCCCCTTCGAAACTCAACGCTTCTTCCCAGGTGAAGGTGAATCCCTTCTCGGGACTGACCTTGATGATGTTGAAACGAACCGCTGACGTGGCCACGGCTTCGGCAATGGCGTCGATCTGGGCCTCGTCATACTCAGGGCGGAGGTCGCGCACCACGGTGGCCGCCTGAGCCTTCGCCTCCTCCAGCAAGTCGTCCATGAAGACGACGTTGCCCTGACGGGTGCTCATCTTGCCTTCTGGGAGTTTGATGAAGCTATAGAACACGACCTCAGGCGCATCCGCGCCCAATTCGGCGAGGGTCAAGCCCACCTGCTTTGCTTGCAAACGGTGGTCCTCACCGAGCACGTTGAGCAGGCGATCGGCTTGCGTCCACTTCCATCGGTGGTACGCAAGGTCGCGCGTGGCGTACAGCGAGGACCCGTCGCCACGGC
>DUHU01000272.1:3243-3652 GCA_013330765.1 Candidatus Poseidoniaceae archaeon
CACGACGGTAGAAGAATTCGGTTTTTCCCTTCAAACCGCGTTGCCCAAGGTCAAGGAAGCGAGCGCCATTGTCCGCCTCGCCATGAATGTCCAGGGCGGCAAGCGCGTCCATGACCTTCGCGACCGACCCGTCCACCACAAAGGTGGATTCCTTCGTGAAGGCGTCGAAATGAATCCCAAGACGACCAAGGGTCTCAAGCATGCCATCGAGCACGGGGCTGTAAGCCGCCTCAAAGGCCTCGAGCACGGCTTCGTCGCCGTGCTCGCTTGCGTGCACCATGGTCCCAATGGCGTCCTCGATGGCTTTGCCTTCGGGCGTGCCTTCTTGCGAGGAGCGAATGGCCTGAGCCGCCTGATACCATCGCACACGTGCGTGGTCGAGCTTGCCCGACCAGCGGTCATCGGCGGG
>DUHU01000272.1:3971-4503 GCA_013330765.1 Candidatus Poseidoniaceae archaeon
AGCGGGTGAGCGGTCCGAGAGCGTGGCGTCCACGTCGGCAGCGGTGAGGTTGGCGAGCGCCCATGCAAGAACGCCCACTTGTTTGCCCATGTCGTCCACGTAGTACTCTGCCCGAACGTTGCGGCCGGCCAAGCGGTTCAGCCGGACCAGCGTGTCGCCAAGGATGGCGTTGCGGGCACGCCCGACGTGAAACGGGCCGTTCGGGTTGGCCGAGGTATGCTCGATGAGCACCACGCCTTCCTCAGGTGCCACGGGGCCGTTCAGCGGCCCGGCGTCATCGAGGAATTGTGCGGCCAGCCATGACGGGTTGGCGACCAGGTTCAGGTAGCCGTTGGTGGCTCGGACCTCGGAGAGGGCTTCATGGCCCTCCATGGCCGCCGCAATGGCTTCGGCGATCTCGGCCGGGGGCCGTCTGACGATCTTCGCGAAAGGAAAGCATGGCAGAGCAACGTCGCCCTCCTTGCGTTCTCGGGCGGGCCCAATGACGCGCTTCCAGAGGTCCCCTGTGATGCCAACACTGGACAAGGCCGCT
>DUHU01000069.1:0-7860 GCA_013330765.1 Candidatus Poseidoniaceae archaeon
CCCTAAAGCGGGCGCTGGGGTGAATGTTGTATGCACCGTTCGGACGCACAATTATATAGTCTGGAAGAACACTATTGAACAAGGAGTTGAGAAGTTGGACCGTCCGTACACCCAAAACCAAGCCCAGAACAAGCCCCGTCGCACCCTCGACGGCCATTCGGCACCCTGTGAGGACTGCGGTGCTGTGGATTGGCACATGGACATGACCCGAGGCGAAGTGGTCTGCAACGTCTGTGGCCTGATCGCGGACGACAACCTGATCGATCCCGGCGCCGAGTGGACCAACCGCGACCGAGGCGAAGACCGGGCTCGAACCGGTGCTCCGATGACCAACCGACTCGCCGACCGTGGATTGAACACGAGCATCGACGCGCGCGACCTCTCTTCAGGTTCCGCTGCATCACACGGCATGAGCGCCCAAGCACGGCGCGATTGGCGCAGGCGCCGCGTCATTGACGAGCGTTCCAAAACCCGCCGCTCCCGTGAGCGCAACTTGGTCAAGGCCAACCAATTCATTCGCGACCGTTCGGGCCTGCCAATCTCACTCCAAGAGGAGGTCGCCCGGTTGTACCGTCACCTCTCTGCGAAGGGCTTCGTGACCGGCCGTTCCATCGCCGGTGTGACCGCCGCGTGCACCTACCTGGTGGCCCGTGAAGAACGCCTCCCAAGGCAGATTCCAGAACTGTGCGAGTCGTTTACCGTCGACGAAAAGGAGCTCTCTCGCCTCATCAGGAAGGCCTCGAGGGAACTGAACCTCCACCGTGTGAGTGGGCCGGACCAGTACTTCGACCGCTTCATCAACGACCTTGGCCTCCCGCCGGCCTTCCGTCTGGACGTCGACGGCATCTGGAACCGCATCGCGCCTCACGACGAAGTCTGGCAAGGCAAGAAGCCCATGGGCGTTGCAGCGGCCATCATCTACCAAGCCTCTCAGGAGTCGGAGACGCCTCGCACTCAATCCGAGATTTGCCGCATCGCAAACGTGTCGGAAGTCACGTTGCGAGGCCTTGTCCGGATCATCAACGAAACGTTGGTTCTCCTCGACCGATTGGAAAACCAGTCCTGAAGCACGTCCGAACCTTCTTGAATCGGCTCCGTAAGCCTCGCTCATGGGCTTCAAGGCACGTGCCAAGGCCAACCAGCCAAAGGTCGAAGAGCAGCAGAAGAAGAAGGACGCGAAAACAGGAAAGGAAACCTGTGGCGTCAACAGCTGCGACGGCTGGGCCGACAGCACCTTGGGAGGCCGATCCCTTTCCGTCACCGACGCGGAAGACATGTGGGGCAAGGCCGTGGTCGTTCGCAAAAACCGTGTTCGCGTGTGCAAGTCATGCTACCGAACGTGGAAGAAGAACAACAAGCAGGAAGACCACTACTGACCTGCGTTCACTTTCAGTTTTCGAGGTACCCCCTCGAAAAGATAGGTCCACCCCCGGCGTACAGTTCTGAGGTATGCGCAGCAGAACAGTCGTCCGATCCCTCATCAACGGTCACACCACCGTCGTGGCTCACGACGACGGGAGCATCAACCTCCGAGTCGCAGGACACCGCGAACGGCGCGTCTCCATCGGCGCGGTTCCTAGCGTCTTGCTGACGATGACGGACCGACAGAAGCGCGATCTTCTCTTGGTCGGAGACGCGCTTGGACGCGTCCATGTCGTCCCCTTGGATTGTGCCACCGTCGCCTCCCGCATCGACCTGAACGCAGGCCGGATTCGGGCCTTGACCGCGAGCCCGACGGAGCGGGGCGACGTCGTCGTGGCAACCAGCAAAGGAAGCGTGGCCGTGGTCGACCTTGAAGCATCCACGCACGAGGAAATCGTCAGATTCGAGGGGCCTGTGGCCTCCCTCCGCGTCAGCGAAGAAGCCCTCATCGCCACCGTCCGCGGCACGCATGTGACCTTGGATTGGCATGGAGCCACCTTGTCGAAGCAGGTCCCTGTCCGACCAACGTCGCGACGTTACCCTCGTCGACGAAGCACCTTGGTGGTCGGGCCGGACCAGCGTCTGATTGCCCCGATGTGATCACTCAGGCGCTTGTTCGTGCTCGTCCAAGGGCCACGGCTCGCGGGGCGTCATCCACAGGGCAGACGGTGCAGGACGCGCCCAACCGCGAGGACGCCGGCCTTCATCTGCAAGCACCGATTCAAAATGCGCATGATGGCGCCCAAGCACGTCCTTCACGTGGTGGGCCCCTCGAATGGCTGGACCTCGCATCGGAACGATCGCCTCCAAGCCGAGCGACATCAACCGCTCGAGGCTGGCCATGTGATCGAGCAGCGAACTTCCCGGAAGATCAAGGCGGGCCGGCAAATCGGCCCGAGGAAGCGCAGCACCGACAACGGCGGTGGAACGGTCCTCGACGAGGTAGCCCAGTCCTTCCGGTGCATGTCCGGGGAGCGCAATGGCCTGAATCCCACCGTCCCCGAGGGCGATGATGTCACCTGTCCCAATCGCTTCGGCTTGGACGGGAGGCATGTCTGAATCGTACCTGTTTGCCCACGTCGAGAAGAAATCACCCGTCTCAAGCGCGCTGAGTCCCGCTTCACCGATGTGGACCTGGAGGTTCGACCAGCGTTCAACGAGATGGGCCGCGGCTCCCGAGAATGGATAGCGCCGGCTGGTCAGGAGGAGGTGGTCCGGTTGAGCCTCGTCTTCGAGCAGCCCGAGGATGCGTTCCACCTGCAAGGCTTGGTACCACGACGTTCCCGCGTCGATCAACACCACCGAGGCCTCGCCTTGCACCACGACGCAGTTTGCGTCGTGATGGATGCCCGGCAAGCGCGTCATCCGCATGGCCTTCCATCCATGGACGTGGCTTCAACGCTCGCTTTCCGGGCAGCCAGCCAAGTGCGGTGCGCTCAAATAGGGGGAGACGGTCGCCGGCTCATGGCTCGCTTCCCTGAGGCCGAGGCACGAATGTTGCATCGGAAGATCTGCATGAAGTGCAACGCCCGTAACGCGATGCGAGCCACCAAGTGCCGCAAGTGCGGCTACAAGGGTCTGCGTGCAAAGAACGTGGAGCGCCGAGGCCCCTGATTGCCCGGGCTCACACCAAGGGTGCAAAGAGCAACCCTGCCACATCGCCGAACATCAGTGCGGCCACGCACGCCGGCCACAACACCACAAGCAACGGAACTTTGCGCGTGACCCAGACGCGATCCACGTCCAATGCCGCAAGCGAGGCGATGGCAGCGTCCACGGCTTCCTCGCTTGGCGTCCGTCGCGGCGCTCGAACGCGGTGCACCACCCGTTCGATGCCGTCGAGGCCCACTTCGACACCTGACAGCATCCACACGTGCGAGTCCTTCACCGCATGCAACGGCATGCGTTCGGCGTGGAAGGCGTGGCGAAGGTCGCCCACGCCCTTGACGTCACCACGGACGAGGTTCCTCACCAAGTTCCATGGTGGAATGAGCAAGAAGGCCAACCCGCCCCAGAGCAGGATGGACAGGGCGGGGGGCATGGCCAACACCACGCTGTCGTCGTTGGCAAGCCACGTCAGGGCGCCCCACGTCGGGACCAACAAGGCCACCCACATCAGGGCCTTGGCGTCGGCCCCGCCGTGAAGGAGGCGAAGACGCCACGCGACATCGATGACCACCAACACGAGGGTGACGCCGATCAACTCCCACCACAGGGCCTGTGCCCCTTCGAGGTTCCACAAGACGAGGTCGATGGCCTCCACGCTTCCGTGCCGTTGGGCTCCGAGCCCCAATCCCACGAGTGCCGTGAGGTAGGCCACGACCGCCGCGAGGTCAAGCCTCGAACCGTCCTTGATGTCCTGGAAGCTTGGGCGACCGAGCACGGCTCCACTGGCGTACGACAACGGGAGGAGCAGGGTCAGCCAGACCGACAGGTCGGCTTCCCTGACCGCGAGGTCAAGCGCCCACAACAGCAGCACAGGCTGACTCCAGACGATCCAATGTCGATTTGGAACCCGACGGTCCAGATGGTCCAACCATGCAGCGAGGCCCATGCAAGCAAGCAACGTGCCTGCCCGAGCCCCTGCGATGACCTGCCCCGCCTGAAGGTCCACGTACCGCGACGACGGAATCACCTTATAGCGGGCCCGCTGGAGAAGCATCGGGACGTGACGTGAATGGACATCGAGACCAGACTCCAGAACGTGGCCAAGGTCATCGCAGAAATTGACGACTCGAAGGTTCCCAGAAACATCCGGCGTCAGGCCAAGGAAGTCACGGAACAGTGGCTTCTCAACACCGCGAAGAAGACCGACGTTCGGGTGGCCATGACGCAGGCAAAGCTCGAGGAACTCTACGAGGACCCAAACATTCCGCCAGAGTTCGGCACCCTGATTTTGATGATCAACACCGAATTGGAGAAGGTCCTCACGGAACTGCTCTGAAGCCTCACGCCTCTTCTCCGATGTGGTCCACCGGCCGTCCAGCGGCCTCGGTGAACGCATGGAGCAAATTCTCCATCATTTGACGGTGCTCTTTCGGAACCTTTCCTGGCGACAAGCCGGCGACAACGCTCCATTCTCCGTCGATCAGCGGAAGACCGCGCTTGAGGAAATCGAGTTGGGTCTGGCTGACCCGCGCTCGCCGAACGGCGCGGCGTGCTGAGGAGCGAGCGGCGATGATGGCCACTTGCTCATCGGTGTAATCCAACAGATGTTGGAGTTCCGTCAAGGAGCGTCCCTCAAAGGAGGAGATGATGCCGTCACGCACGGCGTCTTCCCACGCTTCATCCAACGACGGCGCTCGCTCGGAGAGGAGAATGGCCACTGGCTTCGTGGCCTCGACGTTCTCAAGCACGATCTTCACCAGCACCGCGAAGGGCACGGCGAGGATCATGCCCACCAGACCCCAGAGCCAGAAGGAGTAGGACGTCACCAGAAGCAGCACCAAGGGCGAAACACCCAGCGCACGACCCGCCCAGCGGTTTTCGATGTAGTTGCCCCAGACCTGCTGATTGACGATCGACAGCACGGCGAAAATCAGCAACGTCCCCGGATTCAGCATCACCGCTCCGAGGATGAGCGGTGGAATCATGGCAAAGACGGACCCAATGTAGGGGACGTAATTGAACAGGAACGTCAGAAGGGCCCACGTGAACCAAAGGTCGATGCCGAAGGAAATCATCAGGATTGAAGCGCCAGCGGCCGTACCAATCGAAACGCCTGTTTTCACGATCACGTAGGTGTTGACGCTGGACTCGATGTGCTCACGGACTTCCGTCAGTTTCGCGCTTCCACCGCTGGGCCATGCACGCTCGATCCGAGCAGGGAGCAAGGCGGCTTCCAAGATCATGAAGATGAGGAAGAACGTGATGATGAGGCTGGCTGAAATCATGTCACCAACCCCGGCGAGCATGTTGACCACGATGTCCGAAATCTGGCCGCCCGAACCCACAACGCCCAACTGGCTCAAGCCCTCAGCAAGGGTGGCGTTCTCAGAACCGGCCCAGTTTTGCACGGCCCCAGCAGCGATGCTGTCGTCGCGGAGCCAATCCCATTTTTCCTCAAGGTTGTCGTTGTAATCTTCCACGGTTTCGGTGTCGCTCATCAGGGCATCCGCTTGGGCATACGCGAAGAAGCCGGCCGCACCGACCACGGCAAAGAAGGCCATGAGCATCGTGAAGTACGACAGGACCAGGGGGAAGCCGTTGGCAGAAAGCGCATCGGCACCGGGCTTGAGGACGAAGTACACCGCCAACGCGATGAAGAAGGGCTTCAGCACGCTCTCCAGTTGAATCAGCCAAAAAGACACGATGGTCAAAATGGCGCAGACGTAGACGATGGTGGAAAGTGAGCGATTGAACTCGCCCTCCTCGAACGCACCGTCCTTCATGCACGGGCATAGGGATGGCGGTTTCAAGGGTTCGCCCCAGAAACCCCCACGGGAAGGGGCGTCAATCCGATTCCTGCGGTACGGGCTCCTGAGGCAGGCGCAACGAAACCAGGAAGGTCACCAGCATGATGACGGCACAGAGTTGGAAGACCGTGTGGTAACTGAACCATCCCGTTTCATTGACGGTCAAAGTCCACACCAAACCACCGGTCACCGGCCCAAGGATGCGGGCGAAAGCGGACGCCGATTCCATGGCTCCCATCACGCCGCCAAGTTCTCGACCGTCGCGCTGCGCGTACGAGGCGAGCAGGCTCGACGAGGTCGGTTGGAAAATGCCGCTGCCGGTGGAGATGATGACGCAGGTCGGCAACAACCACAGCCAGGCGTACTCCACCGAGGCGTAGGGAATCGCACCGAGACCGATGCCCGTGATGATCACCGCGAACGGAACCATGCTGCGTGAGGAGAAACGCTTCGACAGGGGACGAATCAACCCTCCTTGGACCACGATGCCGGTCAACCCGATCACCGCGAAGATGCGACCGTTCTGTGCTTCCGTGAAGCCGAGACCTCCGGACGACGGGGCCATTTCCGTGAAGAGGATGAACACCGCGTGCATGATGGTGAACCCGAAGCTGTACAACATCGTCACCCACAGCAGTTGTCCGATGGCAGGGGCCCGCATGGATTGGAAAAGCCCCTCAAAGGAGGACCGCATGGTGCCCACCCAATCCAGTCCACTGGCGCCTTGTCGGGCTTCTTTGGGCAGAGATTCAGGCAAACGGGTGCGGGCCAGAAGCAAGGAGACGATGGACAGGGCGCTGGCCACCAAACAGGGCAGCAGGTACGGATAGGTCTCCAGCAACGTTCCCTGGAAGACATCCCAACGCTCTGCTGGTGCGGACAATTCACCGCCAATGAATGGACCAAAGGTGAAGCCGAGGCCGAAGGAGGCGCCGATGAGCCCCATGCGGCTGGCCATTTGTTCCGGCCGACTGATGTCGCCGATGTAGGCACGAGCAACCGCGATGTTGCCGTTGAAGAAGCCGGCAAGGAAACGGGCCACGATGGCGATGAACAGGGTCGGCGCCAAACCAAACAGAGCGAAACAGACGGTGTTGCCCACAAGGCCGATCATAAGGATGGGGCGACGACCGATTCGGTCGGACAAGCCGCCCCAAAGCGGTGCAGAGAGAAATTGTGCCATGGGATAGGCGGTCATCACCAACCCAACCCAGAGGCCGATGGAGGTGATGTTGGCCTCAACCGCCAAATCCTCAACCAAGTAGGTGAGGAAGGGGATCACGATGCCGAAACCGATCATGTCGATGAAGGTCACCAAGAAGAGAATCAGGAGTTGTCCCCTGACGACTTCTTCTTTCGCTTCGCCCACGGGCCGACCAAGACGGTCCGGGGTTTCAATTCGCTCCCTGTTCAGACAGGACGGACCGCGGATGAGAGTTCAGGCGTCAAGCGGTCGATGATGCCACCAAGGCGTTCAACGAGGCTCGCCTTCTGCTCGTGCTTGATGAGGGCGTGCTCCATCACTTCGTCGAGGGTGTCCACTGGAATGATCTCGACTTTCCCTTCCCACTGATGGTCAAGGACGACGTCTTGGAGGTTCGAACGGGGGATGATGACCGCGCCGACACCCGCGTGGCCTGCCGCTTCGATCTTGGCCGTGACGCCGCCGATTGGCAGCACCTCGCCACGCACCGAAAGGGAACCCGTCATCGCCAAATTCTGACGGATGGGGATGTTCTCAATGGCGGAGATGATGGCCGTGGCGATCGTGATGCTGGCCGAATCTCCGTCCACACCGTGGGTGTCCACGAACTGGATGTGGATGTCATAGTCGGACACGTCCTTTCCTGTGAGTTTCTTCACCACGGCGCTCACGTTGGTGACGCTTTCCTTGGCGAGGTCAGAGAGACCCCCGGTGGCGTGGATTTTGCCGCCACCGCCCTGCGAGGGCGTCACGAGGGCTTCCACTGGAAGCATGATGCCGCTGAAATCGGACAAGCCCGAGTTGGCCCCGAGCACCGCC
>DUHU01000069.1:8180-9813 GCA_013330765.1 Candidatus Poseidoniaceae archaeon
CCGCCAGTCCGTTGACGCGGCCGATGCGCTCTCCTGAGTTCACGAGCAGGCTGTAATCGCGGCGGCGCTCGATCATTCGGTCGGCCACTTGCTGTTCCAGCGGCTTGGCGATGGAGCGTGCACGGATGACGTGCTGAGCGGTGGCTAATTCTGCACCTTCTTCGACGGCAAGATCACCAGCGATGCGGACAAGGCCACCGAGTTCACGCAGACGGAGGCTGAGTTTGCCTCGGCGACCGGACCGGCGCTGGGCCTCCTTCAGGATGGCCGCGACGCCACCCACGTCGAAGTGAGGGATCTCACGAAGCGTGTCCTGATCGCGGTAGACTTCCTGAGCAATGAAGCGAATCAGGCGGCGACGGTTGCGTGCGGTGTCCGGCATTTCGGAGTTGACGTAGACTTCGTACCCGTAGCCACGAATGCGGCTGCGGAGCGCGGGGTGCATCCCCTGGATGGCGTCGAGGTTGCCTGCAGCGATGAGGATGAAGTCGCAAGGAACTGGTTCGGTCTTGGTCAACGCACCGCTGGAGCGCTCAGAGCGACCGGAGACGGGGAAGGCCCGCTCTTGCATGGCCGTGAGCAGGGCCTGTTGCTCTTCGAGGCGAAGCAGGTTGATCTCGTCGATGTAGAGCACGCCCTTGTGGGCACGATGAATGGCACCGGGCTCCACACGCTCGTGGGCGGGTGTTTCCATCCCACCGGATTGGAAGGGATCGTGGCGGACGTCGCCAAGAAGGGCGCCAGAGAGGGTGGCCGTGGCGTCGACGAAAGGTGGGAGTTCCTTCACGTCGTGTTTGACCAACACTTTGGGAATCCGGCTCTCGTCTGCAGCACCCAAACGCGAACGCAGGAACATGTAACCGAAGGTCAACAGGAACATGCCGAACAGAAGGGTGACGATGTCGCCGTTCTGCAGGGTCGCGATGGCGAGGAGGAAGGCGATGGCTACGAAGCCGATGAGGAGCATCCGTTGCGTCTTTTCGCGTTGAACGCGAATCGCTTCTTTTTGCACCTTGACGATGCGGTCGCCACGGCCGGCAGGAACGGAGCGAACACGGGGTTCATTCTCGTCCTCTTCGTTGGGGTACACAAGCACGTCCTCGAGGGCGTCAAGAGGGAGAAGCTCGGTCATGGAACGGGCGAGCATGGACTTCCCGGTCCCTGGGTCGCCGATCATCAACATGTGACGCCGCTGCTCAGCGGCTTTTCGAATGATCACGGACCCTGCTTCTTGGCCGATGACTTGGTCAACAAGGCGTTCTGGCACAGGGACCTCCTTGGTGGAGGTCATGCCAAGGTCCTTGATCCACGCCTCAACGGTGGTTTGGAGCACGTCATCGCCCGCCTGACCGAGCACCACTTCGTCTGAGGGGTCATCGGATTCAGCGGACCACACCGTAACTTCGACGTCGTCGTCCTCTGGAAGCGCCGCGTCGGCAAGGCCCTCGGCCTCGACCTTTGGCTCGACCTGAGACACGTCGTCGTCTCCGCTCATGGGGGAAGGTGGGATTGCCTCCCCTTTGAGGCTTTCAGCGGCATCATGGCACGCTGAGCAGCGGATTCACTGTTGTTGGTCCAAGTATTGCTGCCCGTAGTAGGTCCACTGCTCCATGGTCCAACCGGCAGGAAGGCC
>DUHU01000069.1:10115-10544 GCA_013330765.1 Candidatus Poseidoniaceae archaeon
CATGGTCCAACCGGCAGGAAGGCCGGTGGCGGGGAGCGGAGGCCCTGCGTACACAGGCGCAGCAGGAAGAGCCGGAGCGGGGATGGCGAGCGTGGGGAGGGCCGGCGCGGGGATGGCGGGCGCCAACGGTTGCTGGAAGATGGCTTGTGCTCCACCGTACATCGAGTTGGCCACCGTATCAGCCGATGGGAGCGTCGCTTCGTCCCACTTCGGGACGGCCGCTGCACCTCCACGGCGGGTGAACATCACGCCGAGCAACGCAGCCAGAATCAGCACGCCGAGGATGATGATGATCAGGTCGGTGTTGATGACACCTCCAGCGTCCGAACTTGCATCGCTCTGAAGGCCATCTCCGCTGCAGTCGGCACGCGGGTCGTCGCAGGCCGTCGAAAGATCAGCCTCCAGAAGATCGAGCTGGGCCTCCATTTC
>DUHU01000258.1 GCA_013330765.1 Candidatus Poseidoniaceae archaeon
TCGCCGGTGATTGCCACGGTTGCGATGCAATGGCTGGTCATGTGGCAACTTGACGTCCCGTTGTCCTTGGTCACCGTCATGATCGGTTCGATCTTGGTGGGTGTTGGCGTCGACTTCTCAATCCACATTGCGAACCGGATTCGTGAATTGGGTGGCGGCATTGAGGCCATTCGGGTTGCAGCCGTAGGTACAGGTATGTCCCTTGCAGAAGCGGCGACCGTCACCAGTCTGGGGATGATGACGGCGTATCAGATCCCCATTCCTGAAATCAAACCCTTCCTCACGGTCATCCTGATTTTGCTCTGGGTGGCTGCAGCAGGTGCCCTTGTGCTTCTCCCTGCCATCTTCGTGGCCCTGGAAAAGGCGGGCATTGCCACCGTCGGCGGTCGCTCTGGATTGGCGACCAAGCTCGGCCTCGGTCAAGCCACAGTCGAAGCCGAAGATATCGTGTACGACGCCGTGATTGTCGAACGCTCCGGCGACGCGTGGTGAAGCGAGGTTTCAATGACCGTGGGGGCGCCCCCAAGGCCATGACGGGGCTCTGGCTGATGAAGTCCGAACCGCACGTGTACGCCTACTCCGACCTTGTGTCCGACGGTAGCACCCATTGGGACGGCGTCAGGAACTACCAGGCCAGGAACATGATGCGGGACCAAATGAAGCTCGGCGACCTTGTGTTGTACTACCATTCGAACACCAAACCACCTCATGTAGCGGGTGTGGCCAAAGTGGTCAGGGAAGGTTACCCCGACCATACCGCGCTGGATGCGACATCCAAGTATTTTGACGTGAAAGCCACACCTGAGAATCCCAGGTGGAGCATGGTTGATCTTGCTCCTGTGGTTGCTTGTCCAAACATCGTTTCCTTGGAGGCCATCAAATCCGACCCCGCGTTTGAGGGCATGCCGCTCATCCGTCGGGGCCAACGCCTTTCCATTCAGCCCGTTGAAGAACACCACTTCCGCCGTGTCCTGATGCTTTCAGGCCTTGACGCGGACGAGATCATGGAGGTTTGAAGGTGACCGGTGAGGAGGTTCGTGCTGCGTCAAGGGCCTTGTCCATCGAGTATGCCATTCGGGACGTGGTGGTTCCAGCAACGGCCCTTGAAGCCCAAGGCCATGAGATCCTGAAACTCAACATCGGAGACCCAATTGCCTACCCTGGACTCCCGACTCCTCCACATATGGTGGATGCCTATGCGCAAGCCGTCCATGAGGGCATGAACGGGTATTCACCCTCCTATGGACTGCCTGAGTTGCGCGAAGCGGTGGCCGCCGATGAACGCAGCAAAGGATGGCCCGCAACACGAGACGACATCTATGTCTGCCACGGCGTCACCGAAGCGCTCCAACTTCTCTTTGCAGGTGTCCTTGAGACGGGTGACGTCGTGCTGGCGCCTGGACCCCATTATCCACCCTACATGGCCTATCCCCAAATGTACGGCGCCAGCACGGTCGAATACCGCTTGGATTCAAACGATGGGTGGAGGATTGACCTTGACGATCTCGCCAGCAAAATGAACGAGAATGTTCGCTTTGTGGTGCTCATCAACCCAAACAACCCCACGGGGAATGTGGCCACGCCCGATGAGGTCGATGAGGTGCTCAGGATCGTGGAATCGTGGCCGCAGTGCATGGTCATCGCCGACGAGATTTACGATGGACTCGACTTTACAGGACACCACGTCTCGGTCGCCAGCCGCTCTGACTCGGTCCCAGTCATCACGCTCAACGGGGTTTCGAAGGTGTATTTTGCCCCCGGCTGGCGCATCGGATGGTTCGGACTTCACGACCCTGCGGGGCGTTTGGGTTCCGTTCGCGAGGCGCTTGAGCGGCTTCTCCGGTCCCGGCTATGTGCGTCCACACCGGCGCAACAAGGTTTCCTCGCAGGCTTGAACGGTGACCGGTCGTGGATGACTCCTTACGTGGAGCGCGTCAAAGCACAGCGCCAACGTTGCCTTGATCGGATTTCGGGCATCGACGGGCTCGAGGTCGAAGCGCCTGGAGGCGCCTTCTACATGTTTGTCCGACTGACGGACCCTTGGTGGTCGACGAACGACAAGCAATTCGTGCTGGATTTGCTGCACGAAGAGCATGTGCTGCTTGTCCATGGAAGCGGCTTTAGTTCGGAACGAGGAAGCGGCCACGTACGGTTGGTCTATCTGGCTGACGTCAAGGTCTTGGACGAGGCATTTGATCGAATCGAGCGCTTCCTTAAGCGAAGCAAGATGGCAGCCATGTCGGAGATGGATTCTTGAGCAAACCCACGTCAGGTTGGAGCATGAACCGTCTTTTGACGCTCTTCTTCGCATTGGTTTGGCTGGCGCCAACCGCTGCAGCAGAAGTCGTCATCGTTCAACCAAGTGAGCCCAGCGCAGCGTTGGCCATCCCTTTCAGCATCGCCCTCGTCGCCGCCTTGGTCCTGTGGCGTTGGTTCGTGCCTCGCCAGCTTGCATCGCTCCAAGTTGCCTTTGAGATCGACGACGACCTGTACGAGGTTCACCGAATTTCGAAAACCGTGGCTGAGGCGCGTGAATTGCTGGGTGAACGCACCGTCAGCAAAGGGGTGGTCCTCTACATGATGGGCATGACAGGTATCCTTCTGCTGATTTCTGAGCTGATGTTTGATCCACAGACCTTCTATGAGCCAAACCTGTTTCTCATCGCCATCCTGGTCGGCATCCCCATTCTGATTTCGCCTTGGGAGACCTTGAATGCGCAACTGCTGGGCGTTGGGAAAGCCAACATGAAGGCAGGTTTCATTTCCAGGCTTGGTCGGTTGACCACCCTTCCCTTGCTGCTCGCAGCGCTTGTAGGGACGGTCTTTCTTGGTCTGCAGTTGGAAGGTACGGTCACTCCGGAATGGATTGCGATTTCCATGCTGGTGTTCATGGGGCCGACCATCATTGCTTACGGACGCATCATGGGGGCGTCCTGGAACGTCTTGCTCCTCAACAAGTGGCGGTCTTTTCGTGGACAGACCACGGCGATTGACCCCGAACAACCGCTCTTTGTCAACAAACTCGTGGCCATCATCCTGGTCCTCTTCCTGTTCACCATGCCGCTCACGGCGTTGAACGGCATTGTCACGGTCATTTATGTCGTGACCGTGGATCCTGTAAACACCGAAGAGATGCTCAACTATGGAGGCATCATTGGATACTCAATTTTCATCAACATCGATATCATCATGGAAATCGTCGGTCAGTTGGAGGCGCTGAAAAGCCTTCCACAAGTCCTTTCATTGTACCTCTCACTCAACGTGGCCATCGTTGGGTTGGCGTTCATCTTCGAACTGACGCGCAACTTGCTGCTTGGGGGGCAATCCTTTGGTGGAACTTTTGGTGTTCAACTCGCACCGCCTCGCGACATTCGTAGCGAATTGGACGTGCGCGGGAAATTGGTCGCGTTTTGTTTCGCTGGATTTTCCGGATACACCGTGCTTTTGCTCCTCCTGGTGTGCTACAAGGAATTCGGAGACGTCATGCCGTATACCGACTGGCTGAACGAGCAAAATTTCGACGAAGAAATGCGTCTGTTGACGACATGGATGTTCATCGCTGTTGGTCAGACCATTTTCATGCTGACTTGGCTCGCATCGATCAGTCAATTCGGGCGCTTGCGGGGACTCAAGTTCGACATTGACCCTGACCAACGAAGGGACGGTGCCGTGATGTTGACCGAAGGCAACAGCCTTCGTATGATGATCGATAAAGCGGCTCAAAACGATGACCTTGACATGCTTCGCCGGCTCCAAAATGCATCGTTCACCGACGATGAAGCCTTGATCCGCCATGAAAAAGCAAGGGCACGGATGTGGGAACTGGCCCTGCGTGGCCTTTGGCCGCAAGCTGCAGAGGAAGCAAAGAAAGTGCTCGCACAATCAGGCGGAGACGACGATGAATCTCGCTTGCTCCTCGCGGTGTCCTATTTGGCCAGCCGCCGACTTGACGCTGCCCGCGAAGCCCTGTTTGGTTTGGAGCAGCCCGAGGGATACGATGAGCCCGAACTCATTTCTTTCCTTTGTGAATGGCTTGACCCCTGGCACGGCCGGGTCGACGAAGACGACATTTGGGACTGGGAAAACAACTCCACCATCGACCACCTGCAGGACGTCATGAAGATGCTCGAACATTGGGACCCCAATCCCGACACC
>DUHU01000263.1 GCA_013330765.1 Candidatus Poseidoniaceae archaeon
CCGCATCCTCAGGCAGGTACCACGTGAAGGGTGGCATGAGATGGAGGTGGCCGTCGTCGAGGTGGGTTGAACGAACGGTCATCTCGAGGGCCATCACTTCATGTTCAACGCGCACGCGTTTCGCGGTTGAAGGGACGCTCACTCGAAGACGGTGCGGGTCGAGACGCTTCCATGAGAGCGGTTGGCCCTCCTCGTCGAAGGCTTCGATGCCGTCCACATACTGCACTGGGTCGCGAAGGGTGTAGGAGCCGGGAATCCAGCGAGGGAAACTGAAGTCAAGACGGCCGTTCGGGAAGGGTCCTTCCACATCGACCGCGGCACGAAGCCTGCGTGAACCGCCTTGGGTGGCATCCGCGTGGAAGGTAAGCCTGGCGGGCATGTCGAAAGGACCGCCTGCTGCCCCTATGGTCCTTGCTCGTCACCTCAGAAGCAAGAGCGCAACGAACACCAACGACAGCGTCATCAGCATCACAGGCAACTTGAGGCTCCCACCGCCTTGCACGGCAGCGTCGGGAATGGTGCTCAGGGATTTTCGCCCATGACGGATCCGGGACGGGGGGAAGGCATTCCGCAGCGTTGCTTCCACGCGGGGTCGCAACGTCGGATCCTTGGAGCGTGCCGTTCCTTCCCCGACGATGAGTTTGATGTGGTGGTCTGACGCAAGGTCCACGACCGTGGTCACCACGCCCTCCACATCGGTCAAGTCATGCATGTCGATGCGCCACCCCGCCGCTTCTTGGCGGGCATGGCTGAGTTGACGCCATCGGCCACGGCCTTCGTCGTGGGCGGTCAGCCTGGTTCGCACGTCCGCCTTGGCTCGGTCTCCGACGTTGCTGGGCTCGATGCTCAACAACAACGGAAGCAGCAAGGCGAACAGCACAGCAAACGAGGTTCCGGAGAGCACCAGATGGCGACGCAGGTTTTGTGGGTCTTCCACCAGCGAAGCGGTGAATGCACCCGCTGCACCGTAGGCCGCGATGAGGATGGCTCCGCCCAAGACGTCGCTAAGACGCTGGCGTTTCCTCTTCGCCATGACCCTCACGAGGGGCTCCAAGGCATGGACCTTCGGGCGAGCATTGATGCCCCGTCGGGTGTTGTTGGAGGTATGGAGGAGGGCGGAGCCCGTGTCCGCGAACTGCGGGTCGGTGCGATGATTTTCGGCTTGAGCACGACCCTGCTCTGTGCCATGTTTCTGGCACCGCTGACCTTACCGGAAGGAAGCGTCCCTGAGCTCCATGGTCGGGCCAACGCCTTGGATTATGCCACTGCGGACGGGGCGCTTAGTTACGGGAACACAGCCAGGTATGACCCTCATACGGACACGGCCGTGTCGCCCGAAGTCCCCTTTGCGTGGACCGAACTCCCGACTTCTCACGCGATCGCTTACGCCTTCGGTGACCTCAACTGTCACAACTTGGCAGAACGTTCGTGGACCGTAAACGGAAACCAAATGCCTGTCTGCGTACGTGATTTGGGCATCTTTTCAGGTCTGGTGGTCGCCGGTGCCATCGTCCACCGCCGCTCTGTGAACAGGTGGACGGTCACCGACACGGCCCTGTCGATTCTTCCGTCCACATGGCAGGATGAAATCTACCGTCGACGCTGGCGCCATGCTGCGTTCTATGGCTTTGCAGCGTTGACCGTTCTTCCTTTGGGATTGGACGGGTTCACGCAGCTGTTGACCGACTACGAGTCGACGGCCTTGGTTCGGATGCTGACCGGTATCCCCTTCGGAGTGGGATTGGGTCTGTTGTTTGGTGCCCTGTTGAACGCTTCACCGGAGCAATTCCTGAAGGCGTCGGACGTGCGTTTGCCGGGCGGTGCCCGCTTCTTCGCCGTCGAGGACGAATGATCACGCAGGTGGGTCCAGCCGCCACCAGCCCTCGAGTTGGTTTGCATCCTCGGGCGCCGGGCAGCCGACGTGTCCGCTGGAAAGGAGGTCCAGACGTGCCAGAACGTTGGCGATTGTTTGCTCTGGTACCGTGGCGATGATCTGGGCCATGGCCGTCGACCAGGAGGCTATTGGATGCTTCTCACGCCATGCCTCAAGGTGTTCGCGAAGCGGCCAGAGTGCCAAAGCAAGACGACCTTGAGCCAAGTGGTCGTCGCTGAGCCGGAACATCTGCCCTTCGGCAAACTTCACCTCATTTTGCTGACGGAAAATCCAACCTTCATCCATCAGCCACTTGACGAGGCGACGGGCGTGACGCAAGGACACGTAACGAACCGGGCCCAGCGCGTGGTAGAGGCGCCGTACATCGGAGGTTCCGTCCATCAGGGACAGGGTGCCGACCACGCTCCAGACCGAGGAAGCGGTGAAACGTCGTGGGACGTCATGCTCGAGGGCGTTGCGTTGGGGCCACGCCGCTTCGGCCCGTTCCAACCATGTGGCAGGCGACGCTCCGTTGAGCCATCCGTGCAGCACCGGCTCGCTGCTGACCGGCATGCCGGGGAGCCGCTGCTGTGCGCTCATGCCTTCGACCAAGGATGCAATCACGTGCCGATCGACCGTCTCAGCGTCGACGTTGTGCGGCTCGGGGCGGCTTCGGATGAAGTCACGAATCGTCTTCCTGAGGGCTTTATCCAATTCATCAAGTCCACCTTCGTTCAACACAGGCCCCGCAATCCTGCAGACGTCAAAGGGCGCTGGGGCTTGAATTTCACCGGAAAGCAAGGACGCGAATCCTGCACGGATTTGCTTCTGAATTTCAGAGGTTTCGAAGTATTCCTGTTTGGCGCTTGTCATCCGAAGCGTCCCGCTCTGGATACGACGAATGGCTCTGTCTGGGTCGCAATCGATCCACACCACAAGATCGGGGACGGCGGCCCCGTGGTTGAGCTTCGCGACCTCGTCAAGGCCGAGGTCACCGACCACGCCTTGGTACACCAATGAGGAGTGGACGTTCCGGTCAGAAACAACCACAGCGCTGCGTTCCAGCCGAGGGAGGATCCAACTTTGGGTGTGGTCGAGCCGGTCTTCTGCAAAGAGGGCTGCTTCTTCGGCGGGGGTCATGTCACCGCGCTGAACGGCTTCAAGGGCGCGTCGGCCTGCGTCCGAATGGCGTCTTGGTTCGTGGGTGGAGCAGACTTCTGCAAAGGGGTACTTCCCAAGGATTTCGTTGAGCAGGCGGACCGCTTCGCCTTTCCCCGAGCCGTCGCCGCCCTCAACTGAAATCAGGTACACGCTCGTCCCCCTCCCAATCACGGAACTGTCCTTTTGCGAGCGTAAGAAGCACCATCCCAAGGAGGATGAGGGCCGGTCCAAAGAGGATCAAGCCACGGCTGAACAGGCCGATGCCAGCAAGATACTGGGTCCTCCTGTACTTCTTGGCTCGACGGACTTCGAGACCGGCGAGGATGCCGACGCCTCCCGTCAGGATGGTGGCAATGCCGATTGCGGTGGACAGCTTGGTGGCGTCGTCCAAGGTCCAGTCGTCCGCGTCACCCACGACCAACACAATCCGTTCCGTCCCGCTTCCAGGCGTCATGGTGACCGGCGGTGATCCGGCTGCTTGTGCGACCATTTCGATTTCAGATGTGACATATCCGTCCCCACTGGCCCGAAGGAGGCGAGGTTCGGTCACCACCCCTTCGAACATGAACCACCCTGACGTCCCTGTCGTCGTGGTTTGAAGGACGGTCTCCGTTTCTAAATCGAGCCACTCGATGGTGAGGCCTTCCAAGGCCTCGCCGCTTTCTGCCTCAAGGGCTTGCATACGGAGGTCCACCGTGGGCGTGGTTTCGAGCAATTCCGCAGCCAGAAGATCAACCGGGTTGCCTTGGAGCAAGAGGAGTCCAGACAGGATGCCCAAGGCACTTCCAACAATGATGAGGACAGAAGCAAGAACCCGAAGCCGTCGACCGTCTTCGTCCTCAAGGCCTTCGCCCCAAGACATCGATGCGACGCTCAGGCGCTCAACGTCGTTGAGGTTGCTCATGTCTTCGACGGAATCGATGACCAGTTCATCCGCTTCCTCCGCGTCGAGCGTGGAGCGGACGCGAGAGCGCAGCGCACTCAGCCTCGCTTCACGGTCCATGGTGTCCACGCCTTAGGCCACGGCATGCCGTCGCCTATGACCCTTCGTCCATTTGCGTCGTTCAGGCCTCATCCCACGACCATGTGCTGGAGACGGGCGGGGGCCGGAGCTTGCGCAACAGGACAATGGACACGGCGCTGATGCTTGTCACGCCAACGACGAAGGCCCAGCCCAAGAGCAAGAGGCCAAGGGGGCCGGCGAGACCGTCAGCACCTTCGGCTTCAGAAGTGGGTTCATCCTGGTCGGGTTCCTCGATGGTGGGCGCGGTTGGGGCGGGTTCTTGTGGCGCAACGGCTTCCATCCATGCTCCTGAACGGAGCCCTAATTCCACCATTCTGGCCACGGTTTCGAGGCTCTCTGCACTCACGTGTTCGGGCGTGTCCTGCAGCGTGTGCCAATAGCCGTCAGCGAGGCGGGTTGCGTTGGGACCGTACCGATGGTCGATGATGACCATGGCGGGGACCTCGACGGCGTTGATTCGCATGTGGTCGTCGCCGATCCATGTGCGCGTTTCGGGCTGATAGACGTCTTTGTTGACCGTCCCAGAGCACCCTTCGCGACCGTCGATCAGCCCCATTGCTTCGGCCATAGGTTCGACCACGTCGTTGAGCGACGGATGGTTTGAGGTGATGTTTGCGAGGTCAAGTGAGGCATCGCCGACCATGTCCAAGAGGACGAAACCCGCCAGGTTTTCTCGTTCCGATTGGGTCAGGTTGTCAGCCCAGCGTCGGCTTCCTTCGATGATGGGCGTCTCGCCTTGGTCTTCGGCGTCGAACATCACCACCACCACGGCATGGTCGAGGTCCATGCCGGGGATGAGGTGCATCATTTCCTCGACGGCAGCGACGCCACTCGCGCCGTCGTTCGCCCCTGGGATGGGCGTGCTTTGGTTGGCTTCATCCGGTTCTCTGTCCGCGATGTGGCGGGTGTCGTAATGGGCGCCAAGACCGAAGGCTCGATCCTGTTCAAGGGTGGCGTTTGGTGGGTACATGGCCACCAGGTTCGTGAGTCCCGTCGAAGACCACGCGTGGTCGTCTCGTTCGAAGGACCATGACGGATGCCGTGCCTCAAGGCCGTCAAGCAAGGCGGTTGAGGCATTGCTTCCCGGAAGGCGCGGACCCAAGCCCACTTGCCATGCAACCGAGGCATTGGCCCGTTCACCGTCGGCTTCAAGGGTCGGAATCAAGGTACAAAACAGCGCCTCAGGGCTCTCCTCTGCATTGACGTGCGTCCATGGTGCCACCAACAAGAGGGCGCACACCACCAACATGCGTCCACGGGAGAGCATTGGCGATGCGTCGTCAGCCCACGCTTAAATACCCCGGGGCGCGACCTAAGGACGGACTCGCAGTGTTGCGTTTGTTGGTGTTGAGAAGATGTCTGAACCCTGCTCCAATCGCGGCCTCACCTCGTTGCTCCTCGTGAGCCTGATGGTCATGGCGCCGTTGACCGGTTTGGCCGCTGCATCACCGCCGGAAGCATCCTCGGATGCCGCTCCTCCTGCAGCCCTTCCCGCCCATCTGCTCGACATTGCCTCGCTGGATGCCTTCAGCGAGGATTTGGCGCGTCCATACCTGCTGATCGAAGAATCCGAGCCCGTCGTGTCGGCGACCCCATACCTCCGTCAGCAATGGGTGGAAGCCGATCGCCCTGGCTTGACCCAAGCCACAGGCACCTCGGGTCGTGCCTGCACGCAACACGTTCAGGGAGACACGCTCACTGTGCCCTCGTCCGGAGGTTCCATTTCAGTAACCGTGGCCAAGACCACAGGCAGCGTCGCCTTCCTTGTTCAGACCGGACGCACCCTCAGTTCCACCGTTCTGCAGAATCTTGCGAGCACGTGGGACCAGACGATTTACCCCACGCTCACGACCTACTATGGCAAGGATTACGGTGACGGCCGAGGCATCGCCCCGCCAGACGTCGACAACAACTGTCAGGTTCAGGTCATTATCTACGACATCGATGGCCAGTACAACATCGGCGGCTACTTCGCTCCGAGTTTTGCCTCTCAGGGCGAGATGGTCTTCGTGGACTACGCCGACGTGACCCTCACATGGGGTCGTTCCATCATCGCCCACGAATTGCAACACCTGCTCCACAATGCGTTGGACCCGTACGAAAACCTGTACATCGACGAAGGCAACGCTGACGTTGCGATTTACCTGTGCTTTGGCGCAGACAGCACCCTTACGGGGCACGTGAACGGTTGGACGCAGGACAGCAGCCTTTCCGTGCGCTGGTGGAACCAACGCAACGCCGACTATGGTGCCGGCTTCATGCTCATGATGTACCTGGTTGACCACCTCGGCGGCGGGCCTGCCATGCGGCAATTGGTCCAAGACGGCGCCACGGGAGGCAGTGGCATCACCAACCTCGCCACGGCCCCCGCCAACGGTCAAGCAGGTCTGGTGGGGACCACCATGGATCAGGTCTTCGCCAATTTCTCCGTTGCAGCAACCTTGGATTCCGACCAAGGCATCTACGGGTATTCCAATCTGCAACTGAATCCCGCATGTTCTGGCGGAACCTTCTGTCGTGCCCAACCTGCTGCCACCAACAACGATTGGTCGACACCGTACAGCACCACGGGTCACACCATGGAAGGATGGGGCATCCGTTCGTTCAAACTCACCCCGGGCGCTGCCTCACCTGCACCTCTGACCCTTCGTGTGACCGGCGACCGCGCCGATTTTGACGGCGTCGTCGTGACCCAGGCCGCTTCCGACGGGTTGCTCAGCGTCAGCGACCTGACCTTCAGCAACTCTCAAGCCACCGCCCTCGTGCCTGGTTTCGGTAACCTGACCGATGAAGTCTGGGTCATCGTATGGCTTGCAAGCAGCACAGGGGATTGTGACTACACCAGTTGTGGTCCAAGTTACCCCACGGGGACCATCGACCTTGAAGCGGCCCGAATCACCGCCCCCGCCACGATCGATACGGGGAACGTGACGACCTCGGACCGCGACGGTGACGGGCTCGACGATACCGTGGAATTGGAATTCGACGTGCTCTCAAACGCTTTCTTCGAGGACCTGGACGTCGAGGTCGCGGTGCGCGACAGCAGTGGCCTCATTGTCGATCGGCTTGACACTCGTGTCGAAGCCGGCGGCGGCCAACCGGTGACCAACTCAGTGTTCTTCACCCCGAATCAAGACGGGCAGTACTCCTTCGAATTCACCATGGAGGATTTGCTTGGAAACAAAGTGGATGGCACGACGAGCGCACCGCTGACGGTGGCCAACATGCGACCCGTATCCAACGGTTCTGTGTCCACGAACTTGACCCTCAGTTGGAACGACGTGGCCTTTAGCGGTGACGGATTTGACGCTTGGGGTTTGTCGCTGGTCAACAACACGTTGCCCTACCTCGACCCTCCCGTGGCGTATGCATGGGATTTCGGCGACAACCAAACGAGCGGTCTGAAATCCCCCGTGCGTGGCTACCAAGACATTGGGCAGTACAACGTCACCCTGCAGGTCAAGGACGTTGGTGGGCTTTGGTCTGACGTTGACGTGATGCCCATCGAAGTCATCGACAACACCGACCCCATTCCGATCATCACCATCAACAACCAGGTGGTGGGGGACGCCATCAGCGTCATGGTCGATCAACGCATTCTCTTCTCGGCCGGGCGCACCACGGACAACGTGCCGACCAACATCCTCACCTACGAGTGGGACTGGGGCGACGGGTCCATCGATTCAGGGAATGGAATGTTCAGCGCCAACCATGCTTGGACGGACATCGATGGACAAAACGAGACCTTCACCTTGGTGTTGAGCGTCTCCGACGGAGCAAACATCGGCAACAAGACCGTCGAAGTGGTGGTCAACAACCGCCTGCCGGTTCAGATTGAAGCCGGCCCGATCACCACGGTGACCCAAACACCGACGGTGATGCCTCTGGTCTTCGAAGACCAAGACGGTGTGATCGATTCCTGGAGCTGGTCCTTCCCCGGCGGCGTGTACCTTGGACAGGGTCCTGTGAGCCGGGACAGCGACTTCAATGCGGTCATCGCCACCAGCGCTCAACCCGTGGTGGCATGGGAACGCGCAGGCGTCTACACCGTTCAAGTCACCGTGATTGACGACGACGGCGGCACGTCGGTTGCCGCCCTTGATGTCATCGTCGACAACCAACGCCCTACGGCGACGTTCAACGTTCGGGAAGCCTCCTCCAGCGAAGTGCTCGACCTGCTTACAGCGGAAATAGAACCCGATGTCCCGTACGTGTTCAACGCACGAGACAGCGTCGATCCTGACGGCTTGGTGGGTGACCAAAACGACTTGAGTTTCAACTGGACCTTCCCAGACGGGTCCAATTCGACCGAGGTTCAGCCTCGATTCACCTTCGGTACGCCCGGCGTCCAAAGCGTGACGTTGGTCGTCACGGATGCGGACGGCGCAGAAAGTGCACCGAGGACCGTGACCTTCGACGTGATCAACCCCGTGCCGCTCATCGAAGTCCGTGTGGTTGAAGCATGGTTGAACGGCAGCATCGTGGACGTGACCACGCCCTTCGACGGGGACGTCGGGCTCGTGACCCTCAAACGAACCTTTGCCGATGACGGATCTGTTCACGCCTCCCCCGGCACCCTGCTTTACTTCGATTCCGACGGCACACGCGACGGCGACGCCCGATTCGAGAACCGGCTGGTGCCCTTGGAGTCAGGGTCCGAAGACTGGAACGGTCTTGTCGAGTACGTGTGGGACTTCGGCGACGGATCTGCGCTCTCGAACACGCCTTCTCCGTGGCACGCTTATGCGGAGCCAGGAAACTACACCATCACCCTCACGGTTCGTGATGCCCACTTGACGGGGGACGTGACGCGTGCACAATTCTTGGTCGTCGTCGATGCGCCCCCTGAGGTCGTCCTCATCGATGTACCCGAGGAGTTCATCGCCGCCGTGAATGCGGTGATTGACGCAGAAGTGACCTTTGCCCAACTTGACGCTGACGGCTCCCTCTGCCGGGACGAAGACGTCAACGATGGCTCGATGGGAGATTGCGACACCTTGCTCGAACAGCGCATCACCGTGCTGTGGGAATTGGACCTTGAGGTGGACGCCGACGGAGACGGTGTGCTGGACAACGACTGGGTTGGACCCGTTCGTGAGGACACCTACCGCGTGGCGACCTTGTACGAGGAAGCAGGTCGGCGAACCATCCGGTTGGAAGCCTGCGATGCGCTGAACCAATGCGCCGTGATGGATTTGGAAATTGACGTCTCACCAGAAAGCACCTTGCCACCTTCCTTGTCCGATTTTTCACGTGAAGATTGGGGCGCATGGATGCGCTCCATTGGAGCCGACGCTGCGCTTTTCCTCGGTCTTGTCATCGCAGCTCTGGTCCTCGGGTATCTGGTGATGCGGGCGCCCACTGAAGACGAAGAAGCGGCGACCAAAGACGCGGAGGCTTACACCGACGTTGAACGCGTTGAGGTTGACGGCATGCTTGGCATCGACGACCATCGAGCGCCTCCCGCTCCACGGATCCTCCGCAAAGAGGAACGACGTGATGAAGCCAGCGGATACGTCCGGCCTTTGAGGCGGCGCTGAACGGTCAGGTTCAATGGCTTCCCGTGTGAGGCATGACCATGCAGCAGGAGGCGCCAGGTCGCCCCATGAGGGCCTTTTGTGGCCTGTGGCTCTTCCTTGCGCCTTGTTTTGTCGCCTTTCTGGCGGTTCCTGTGGCGGCCGCCCCGGCCAGCGAGGCATGCGGTACGGATTTGTTGGAAGCGGACTGGAACAGGACCGTGGAGCGCACGGGTTTGGTGCCTTGGAACATGAATTACGGGTATTATCCTGATGAGTACTACTACGAAGATGACATGGGTGGCATGGAGGGCGGCAACGGCGAACAGACGGAGCGGAACACCACCCTGCACCCAGAAGAAGATTGGATGGTGAGTTGGCGCTACCCGCAACCGCTCGCTCCGTTGCGGACTTCGATGTACGCCACGATGGCGGTCGGGAACGACAGCGTCGGGGCCTATCGCTTCAACCTCTCTGCAGACCACAGGATGACCTTCTGTGTCACGCTCTATGGGGACCTTGACGAGGACGGTGACCGCCTCCCGGTCGAAGCGGACGTGTACCTCTTGACCACCAAGCAGTACGAACGCTACGAACAAGCCTACAACAACGCCCACCAATCCTATGGCTGGTGGGACGACATCGAAATGTTGCTTGCCGATCGTGCCCCAGAATTGCGGCGCTACGACCCGATGGGTTGGACCAGTTACCGCGACGTTCACGCGTATGAATCGGTCGAGGAGGTCTCCTTTAGCCTGAGTTTGGACAAAGCGGAGGTCAGCCGCTCGCTCTTCAACGGAGAGGTTTGGGAAGACTTCTACCTCGTCGTCGACACGTGGGACAACGGTCACGGGAAGGATGCGCCATCGCCTGATTCTGTGGTCTACGCTGACGTGTCGGCCGTGGCCACGCCGCGCTCGTTTGTCATGCCGCCCGCAAGCGTGGCCCTGGTGCTGATCGTCTTGCTTGGGGGCATGGTGGCCGTGCCGGCCATCGTCCAACGACGTTATGCGATGGCAGGGCTCGAGGCCGTCGAGGCCTGATCAGTATTCGAGCAACTGCCACGCGTCGCGGACGTCGCGAACGTTGATTCGTCCCTCGTCCTTCAGGGCGTATTCTGTGCGCATGGTGGCGTACACCAGGCTCTGCCCCATGACGGGGGCGTGAAGGCGGGTCCAATCGCCACCGGGGCCAAGACCCATGATGCTGAACTTGACGTCGTCGTCCTTCAGATCAATGGAGGCCTGCACCAGCTGAAGGGCGTCGGAAGGATTGGAAATCATCGAGCAGAACTTGACGAGGTCGCCTTTGTCGGTGGATTCCTTGATCCACGTCGTGATGTCCTCTGCGCCAGGGGTGCTGGTCTCGTGCCGGCTGGCAACGATGCTGATGTTTGCACCGCGTGCCTTGGCGGCCAAGTTGTCTCGGGTCGCTGCGTCAATGTCGTCTTCCAAGTCCACCCATTGGATGCCACGTTCGAGGGCGGCGTCAAGAATGGCAAGGCGCTGCTCTTCGGTTCCAGGGAAGAATCCTGCAGCGCTTTGGCCGCGGACGGTGAACATGATTTCCGTCTGGATGCCTTCGATCAGGCGGTCCAATGCAGCCTCGATTTCGACGTGTTCCAAGTTGTTCACGGTCCAAGTGTTCTCCAAGGACATCACTTCGCGGGTCCGTCCGTTTTCGTCTTCGACGATCTCAGGTTCTGGCTTGTCCAGCCAAAGCCGGTCAAAGCGAATCTCGACCATGTCTGCGCCAGAAAGGTTGGCGCGGGCGGCTTCATCGACCATCTCGTCAACGGTCGTGCTTTCCAGTGAGACGCACACCCTCAGTTCGGCCATAGCGCGTGGACCTTGGCTCCCCATTTAACGCTCACGGACCGGAGCGAACGGCCTTCTTGGGTCAAAATCGCCGGACAGCGGGACATTTTTTATGTCCATTTTCCGATGGCCTTATGTGCTGTCGTCGCAGGTCCAAAATGGTAGAAGACCCCTGCAGATTTCGGGCCCCTGGTGAGCGCGAAAATCGGGACACGTAACGCACGTCAAGGGCTTCGGAGGGATGGAACATGAGCGACGACTACACGGCCGACAGCATCCAGGTTTTGGAAGGACTCGAAGCGGTGCGCATGCGCCCCGGGATGTACCTTGGCGACCCGCACGACGGGACGGCCTTGCACCATTGCGTGTGGGAAGTCGTCGACAACGCCGTGGATGAGCACCTTGCCAACCGCAACGACCGCATCGACGTGATCATGCATGACGATGGGAGCGTCTCCGTGAAGGACTACGGCCGTGGCATTCCCGTCGACATACACGCCGAATTCGGCATTTCTGCGGCCGAGGTCATCATGACCAAATTGCACGCGGGCGGCAAATTCGACAACGCGGCATACAAGGTGTCCGGCGGCCTTCACGGCGTCGGCGTCTCTGCCGTCAATGCCGTTTCTGCTTGGTTGGAGATGACCATCGAGCGCGACGGCGCCGTGCACCAGCAGCGCTACGAGCGCGGAGAGCCTGCGAGCGCCCTCGGCGTTGTGGGCAAGACCGATGCCACGGGCACCACGATTCGCTTCCGGCCGGATCTGACCATTTTCAGCGACATCGTCGATTTCGATTTCGACATCCTCGACACCCGGTTCCGAGAAACGGCCTTCCTGAACGCCGGCCTTCACATCCAATTGATCGACGAACGCGGCGAAGAACCGCACGTCGTCGACCACCACTACGAAGGCGGCATCAAGCAATTCGTACAACGCCTCAACGACCGCAGGCAAGTTCTGCATGAGGACGTCATTCACATCGCCGGCTCCCGCGAAATCGAGCTCGGTGAGGTCAGCATCGACTTGGCCATGCAGTGGTCAGACGCCTTCAGTGAGCAGATTCAATGCTACACCAACATCATCCGAAACCGGGACGGCGGCACCCACATGACCGGCCTTCGCGGGGCCCTTACGAAGTCCGTGAACGCCTACGCCAAGTCTCGAAACCTGCTCAAAAACCTCAACGGGCTGTCCGGCGAGGACGTTCGTGAGGGCCTGTCGGCCATCGTTTCTGTCAAGCACCCGGACCCTTCGTTCTCCTCGCAAACCAAGGACAAACTGGTCAGCAGTGAAGTGACCAGCATCGTTGAGACCATCGTCTACGAGCGGTTGGGCGAATTCTTCGAGGAGAATCCCTCCATTGCCCGTGGCATTGTCGAGAAGGCGGTGTTGGCATCCCGGGCCCGGGAAGCGGCGAAGAAAGCCCGCGACATGACGCGTCGCAAGGGCGTGCTCGAAGGCGGCGGATTGCCGGGGAAGTTGGCGGACTGCCAGTCCAGAGACCCCACCGAATGCGAGGTCTACCTCGTGGAAGGTGATTCGGCAGGCGGCTCGGCCAAGACCGGTCGCGACCGTCGCATTCAGGCCATCCTGCCACTCCGCGGAAAGATCCTGAACGTCGAGCGCCAACAGCGAAACCTCGCCAAGGTCTTCCAAAACAACGAGATTCAGACCATGGTCCGGGCCCTCGGCGCGGGGGTCGGCAACGACCCCGAAGACGAAGGCTCGTTCAACCCAGAGAAACTCCGGTACCACCGCATCATCATCATGACCGACGCCGACGTGGACGGGGCTCACATCCGCACCTTGCTGTTGACCTTCTTGTGGCGCTTCATGAAGCGCGCCATCATGGAGGGCCACGTCTACATCGCGCAACCGCCCTTGTACCAGGTGTCGAAGGGACGCATGACGCGCTACGCCTTCAGCGAAGAAGAGCGTGACCTCTTCATCGACGAACTGCGGGGTGGTTCCGAGACTGCAAAAATCGGCGTTCAACGCTACAAGGGTCTGGGTGAGATGAACCCAGATCAACTGTGGGAGACCACCATGGACCCAGAACAGCGCACCATGCTGAAGGTCACCGTCGGTGATGCCGAGGCTGCTGACCGCTTGTTTGAGATTCTGATGGGGGAGGACGTCGTCGACCGACGTGCCTTCATCGAGACCCATGCAAAGGAGGTGACCAACCTTGACATCTGAGCACGAGGAAGACCAACCCGCGGCCCCCATGGGTCAGCTCGAAAACCGAAGCCTCACCGAGGAAATGCGGACGTCGTACATCAACTACGCCATGTCGGTGATCATCGGCCGGGCCCTTCCAGACGCTCGCGATGGACTGAAGCCCGTGCACCGCCGTGTCCTCTACGGGATGTTCGAAGGCGGCTACACGCACGACAAGAAGTACTCCAAGTCAGCACGTTCCGTGGGCGAAGTGATGGGGAAATACCACCCTCACGGTGATTCGTCGATTTACGAGACCATGGTCCGTATGGCCCAAGATTTCTCCCTGCGTTATCCCTTGGTGGACGGACAAGGCAACTTTGGCAGCATCGACGGCGACCCTCCCGCCGCCATGCGATACACCGAGAGTCGGCTTGACCGCATTGCGGGGCACATGCTCGAGGACATTCGCAAGGACACCGTGAGTTTCCAACCGAACTTCGACGACAGCGAACAAGAGCCCACTGTGTTGCCTTCGCGGCTGCCAAACCTGCTGCTGAACGGCTCGGACGGCATCGCCGTCGGCATGGCGACACGCATTCCCCCTCACAATCTGAACGAGGTCGCTTCCGCCATTCACCTGCACGTTGAGCGCGTGCTCGCCGGCGAAGTGGACGCCGATGGACGCCCAAACATCAGCGTCCAGGAGTACATGGAACGCGTGAAAGGGCCGGATTTCCCCACTGGGGCGAAGATTCACGGGATCGACGGCATCGAGGACATGTACCGCACCGGGAAGGGCCGTTTCCACGTCCGTTCACGTTGTGAAGTGGTCGAGGACGGGCGCTCTTCGTCCATCGTCGTTCATGAGATTCCTTACCAAGTGAAGAAAGCAGCCATGCTCGAACACATCGCAGATTTGGTGTCCAAGGACGCTGTGGTTGGCATCCGAGACATTCGTGACGAGTCCTCAAAGGAGGGCATCCGTGTGGTCATCGAGGTCAAATCCAACGCCGACCCCCATGCGGTGCTCAACCAACTGTACGCCTCAAGCCGCCTGCAGGAATCCTACAGTGCGAACATGATGGCCATCGTTGACGGCCGTCCTGTGCTCATGACCCTGCCGCACATGCTCCACGTCCACGTGGCGCACCGCGAGCAAGTGATCGAACGACGTGCAGCCCATGAACTTCAGAAAGCTCAGGCAAGAGCCCACATCCTTGAGGGTCTTGTCATTGCTCAACAGCGCATTGATGACGTCGTCGCTGCAGGCAAAGCGAGCCGAAGCAGGGACCACTTTGAATCCGTTCTTCGTGGTGAAGAGACCATCGCCAGCATCCCGGCCTTTTCCTTCTCCGAAGCACAAGCCAAGTCCATCGCCGAGCGACGCCTCTACCAGTTGAGTCAGATCGACGTCGAAAAGGTCGAGCAAGAGCACGCCGACGTCAGGGCGACCATCCTTGATTTGGAAGACATCCTCGCAAAGCGCGAGCGTCGATTGAGCATCATGCTCGGCGAGCTTGACACCTTGGTCGATCGCCATGGCGACGACCGTCGCAGTGAAATCGACCCCATGCCGCTGTCGATGGACCGTGAAGACCTCATCGAGGAGCGGGCCATCGTCATCACCCTCTCTCAGGACGGCTACGTCAGGCACATGCCTGTGGACGACTTCCGGGTGCAGAACCGCGGTGGGAAGGGCCTCAAGGGCGTCACCACCAAGCATGAGGACACGCCGATGCAGATCATCACGTGCTTCAGCAAGGACCGGTTGCTCATCTTTACCGACCAAGGTCGTGTGTACGGCCTGAAGGCGTGGGAAGTGCCGCGTGGTTCACGGCAAGCCCGTGGAAGCCACGTCAAGAATTTGCTTGAGGGCCTCCGTGAGGAGGAGAGCATCATCAGCATCCTGCCCATCAGCAAGGACACCATCGAATCGCCTGGCGACCTCGACCTCGTCTTTGCCACCAAACTTGGCCGGGTCAAGCGAAGTCGATTGGAGGAATACGTTCGCATCAACCGCAATGGAAAGTTTGCGCTCAAGTTTGCCACCGAGGCCGACAGTTTGGTGTCCGTCCGCCTGTTGACGCCGGAGGACCACGTGATGTTGGTCACCGAACGTGCGATGGCGGTCCGGTTCCACCCTGCCGAGCAGAAGGAGAAAGTGGACAAGGACACAGGCGAAACCACCGTTTCCGAAACCGTTCGTGTCCAAGGACGCATCAGCCAAGGTGTCGGGGGCATCAAACTGAACGACGGCGATTATGTCGTTGGCATGGTGGTCGCAGCAGAGCATGAGACCACGATCCTGACCATCACGCGAAACGGCATGGCAAAACGCAGCCGTTTGGGCGACGGTGAGATGCACCCCATCCTCGACGAAGAAGGCGTTGCGAAAAGCGACGCCAACGGGGATCCCATGCAGGAACGCGACGGATACCGACGCTCCAACCGCGGCACGAAAGGTGTCCGCACCATGAGTTTGGACGACGATGACGGCATCGTTGTCGTCCGACAGGTTGCAGATTTAGCCGACCAGCTGTTCTTGTTGACGGAGAAGGGCATGATGATGCGCATGCCGGCACATCAGTCCAAGGAAACAAAGGGCAGGGTGTCCAAGGGCACCCGGTTGATCGAACTTCGAAACAGCAAGAAAAACGGCTACGTCGACCACGTCATCTTCGCTGCACGCCTCCCAGCAGGGCTTGTGGACGACGACGAAGAGGAATGATGGCCGCCTTGGGACCTCCGACGCCTTCAAACCCTCCCGCGGGTTGGCGGAGACACCGCGTCGCACGTCGTCGACGGGAGGTGAACCCATGGACGAAAAGACCCTCATCCACGATTGGAACGTCACTGATGGCGAGTTTTCTCGCGATTCCAGCCGTCATCCTCACGAGATTTGGTTTGATGATGAGACCCTCCGCGACGGCCTGCAGAGCCCCTCTGCGCTCAACCCTTCCATCGAGCAAAAGAAGGAACTCCTCGATTACATGGAGCGCCTTGGTTTGCAGAGGGTGGACCTCGGGCTGCCAGGGGCTGGTCCCTTCCACCTCGAGCACATCGATGCCATGCTGAGTCACATCAGCGAGAACGATTACAAGATTCAACCCGGTTGTGCAGTGCGCACCGTGGTCTCCGACATTGAGCCCTTGGTGGACCTCCAAGCCAAGCACGAGATGGACATTCAAGCATCGGCCTTCCTCGGCACCAGCCCCATCCGCATGTACGCAGAGAACTGGACCATGGAGAAGTTGCTCTCCACCATGGAAGGGGCCGTGGGTTTCGCTGTTGAGCAAGACATCCCGGTCATGTTCGTCACCGAGGACACCACCCGCTCCAAGCCCGAAGACATCGTTCAGGTGTACCAGAGAGCGCTCGAGTTGGGCGTTCGCCGGCTTTGCGTGTGTGACACCTGCGGTCACGTGACGCCAGACGGCGTCCGAAGCCTGCTGGGTTTCATCGACGAACACGTGATCAAAGACGCGGGTTACCAACGCTCGGAGATCGAGGTCAACTGGCACGGCCATCAAGACCGAGGCCTCGGCGTCGCCAACAATCTCGCCGCCGTTCAAGCGGGAGCCGACGTCATTCACGGCACCGCCCTCGGGCTCGGTGAGCGCTCCGGCAACGCTCCGCTGGATCAGACCCTCGTGAATCTCAAACTCATGGGCGCCATCGACAACGACCTGACCCTTCTGGGCGAGTACGTGCGCAAAGCCCACGCGTACACCGGCGTTCCGCTACCACGCAACTACCCTGTGTTCGGCGACGACGCATTCGAGACCGGGACTGGTGTGCACGCCTCCGCGGTCATCAAGGCGATGAGAAAGGGCGACCATTGGCTCGCTGACCGT
>DUHU01000036.1:0-2607 GCA_013330765.1 Candidatus Poseidoniaceae archaeon
CGTGGCCGCGATGTGGACATCATCGACCCCCTGACCTGTGCGATGTTTGTCGACCAGGGGCGCGTCGAGGTGTTGGTGGACGGTGAGCCCTTCGAGCACGAGGCGGTGATTCCACGCATCGGGCATTCCATCACGGGGCACGGCACAGCGCTCTTGCGTCACCTCGATCAGCTCGGCGTTTGGTCGTCCAACAGCGCTGCAGGCATCCTTCAAAGCAGGGACAAGTTGCGTGCAAGCCAAATTTTGGCACGGAATCGCATCCCAATTCCTCGCACCATGAACGTCCGAGACGTTCGTGACGTGGACCACGCCATCGAGGCCGTCGGAGGGCTGCCCGTGGTGGTCAAAGTGACCAAGGGCACGCAGGGCCAAGGCGTCTTCCTTCGCCACACCGCCTATGAGGCAAAGAGCCTCGTACAGGGCTTGTTGCACGCACGGAGGGACGTTCTGATTCAAGAATACGTGGCCGAGAGCCACGGCCAAGACGTCCGCGTCATTGTCGTCGGCGACGAGGTGGTGGCGGCCATGAGGCGCCGTGCACGTGGACGAGAATTCCGTTCGAACTTCCACCTCAACGGAACCGTGGAATCGGTGGACCTGCCAAAGGAGTTTGCCGACGTGGCCCGCCGCGCCGCCCGGGTGCTTGGGCTCAACGTCGCGGGTGTCGATTTGCTGGAAGGCAACGACGGACCCATGGTGCTCGAGGTGAACTCCAGCCCTGGTCTGCAAGGGATCGAGATGGCCAGCGGCGTCAACGTGGCGGGGGCCATCGTCGACCATGCCATGCGCGAAGCAGGATACGGTGATGTGGAGATTGATGGCCTGCTCCGCATGCTCCCAGACGAAGGGGTCGTCACCCTCCAAGTTCGGCGCCATCCGGCGTTGATCGGTCGAAGCCTGAGCGACGTGTTCCATGGCGAGATCGAGACCTTTGCCATCGCCAGAAATTCGCACATGATTTGGAACCCAGGCCCCGACACCCACCTCCGTTTCGATGACCTCATCCTCTGCGCCGGTCCTCGCAACAGCCTTCGGAACTCCATCCGTGCCGCGGTTGAGGGGTGCGCGGACAGCGCGAACGACAACGGAGCCGAACCGGGTCCCGATGAAGCGGCCGTCTGAAGCCGAACGTTCAAGTCCAACCCTTCGCATGGCCAACCGCCTTCGGGCACGGGATGCACGTCGCTTCGGCGGCAGGCGGTGACGCCAAATGGACGCGGGAACTTCACGGTCACGACGGGCGATTCGACCCAGTCAACGTCGTTTGGACGACGGGCGTGACGTGGACTTGCCCCCTCGACTTCAGCACCTTGCGGACTTACCGTGGCTCGATTGTTACCTTCAACAGCTCCGCACGGAAGGAAAATCTGAGAACACGAGGAAGACCTACCTGACGTCCATTCGGCCCATGCTTCACACCCTGCTTCCAGCCGAACCCGCGCTGGAGGAGGTGGACGGCCTCTCAGTGATCGACGTGGCGGAACGGGTTGAACCCTTGAATGGACGCTTGGACCGATGGGTGCACAGCCTCTCGGACCTGAAACCCTCTTCCTTCAACACCAAATTGGCCGCTGCGCGTCACCTTCTGAATTGGCTCGGCCATCGGTGGCCGGAGCACTTGGTTCGAGCACGCGCCGGTCGGCGTTTGCCCCGCACGCTGACGCGGCGCGAACTCAGCGACGTGCTGGAAGCCGCCCAGTGGTACGAAGACCCGTTGGCCAGGGTGGTCGTGACCATGATGCTCGACACCGGCCTTCGCGTAAGCGAAGTCTGCGACCTCGATCTTGACGCCCTCGACCTTGACGACCAGTCGGCCATGGTCCGCTCTGGAAAGGGAGACAAAGACCGTCTTGTGCTCTTCACGGAACGGACCCTGCAGGAACTCGATTTGTGGCTTGAACAGCGCGCTGTACGCACGGAAGATTCGCTGGGTCCGGTCTTGGTGAATCGCCGTGGTTCACGTTTGACCCCCAGGGGCGTACAGCGCCTGATGGAGGACTTGGCCGCAGCTGCTGGACTCCCTCGCGGCCGATTGACGCCCCACGTGCTACGCCACAACTTCGCGACAGGCTTGCTCGAACGAGGTGCGGATTTGGTCAGCATTCAACGCCTTTTGGGCCACGCGAGCATCGCAACGACGAGGGTTTACTTGGAGATCGGTGACCAAACGCTCAGGGAAGTCTACCACCGTGCGCAAGCCGCGCGTGCCGCCATGCCCACCGGGCAGGACGAAACGGCTCTGAACGAGGTGACGCCCTCGACCAGCGCGGCGGGCATTGACGCCAAATGAAGGCCCTTCATGCGCCCCGTTTTCGCTTGTTGATCCGCTCTGGACCCACCCACGAACGCGACGGTGCAACTTGTTGCCCCTCGTGGTTTGGGAGTGGGCAAAATTTGCCGGCCCTGCATCGAGAGCAGTTCTCTTTCGACGGCACCTCAACGGTTTTCCGGAGTCGTCCGTACTTCCGCCGAGGCATGGAAGGCCTTGGTCTGAAGGGTGCTAAGTGCTTACGTCACTTCTTCCGGGACCTGAGGATGTCTTTGAGGGAGGGTGTCTTTATCGTCTTGCCCTTTCGGCCTTCTTCCTTGGCGGAGAGGACTTTTCGA
>DUHU01000036.1:2923-5408 GCA_013330765.1 Candidatus Poseidoniaceae archaeon
AGGACTTTTCGATCGCTCCGACCCGCCGTTTTTACGACCTTTTTGATCGATTGCTTGACGGCGGCCTTGGCCACGGTTTTTGTGGCCTTCTTTGCGGTTTTCGCAGCAGTTTCGGTCACCTTCTTGCTGGCTTTCTTTGCCGCCTCAGACGCTTTGCTTCCTGCGTCCTGGGCCACGCCCTTGAGGATGCGTACCGCTGAAGGTGCGCTGATGCCGGCGGCGGTGAGGCCGTCACGGCCCGCCTTTCGAATTTTGGCGACGGTCGTCAATCCAGCGTCCTTGAGTTTCTTCGCCGTAGCTGCGCCCACTCCGGGGAGGTCCGTCAAATCCTTGCCGCCGTCTTTTCCTGCCATGCCTTGGTCACCACCCGGAGGATGAACTCAGCCGTTGAAGAACTTGTCTGATGAGTCGAGGCACCGGTGGACCCTTGAACCACGTGTCCCGTGGACGTTCCGTATGTCGAACACCTTCCGCCTCGCCGCCCAAGTGGTGCGGGCTGGGCCGCATCATGAGGTGGACGCCGAGGGGCGCCTTCGTCCCCGTCGCGGAGGGAAAGGCCCCGGCGTCGTCTACCTTGGAAACGTCGTGACCACGTTGATTCACGGCCTGCAGGAAGCGGCCACACTGACGATGGTCAAACCTCCAAAGTTCGACGAGCAGCGTTGGGAATTGGACGTGAAAGCAGGGGACCTGTCGGTGCGCATCCACTCCCGCCCGTACTGGGGCTTTGGCCTGTTCACGAAGGGTTACCTCAACGTGTTGGAATTTTCAGGTTCTGACGCCCTGCGCGACCGGGCCGTGTTCGATTTGGTTGCCGCTCTTGGCCAGCCCCCCTGGGCGTTTGCTTGGCCGGCCGCTTCCGACCGGATCTTGAGCCGGCTCGGATTCAACCGTTCGGAGCATGCCAAAGCATGGAAGGACGGCATCCAGCGTGGGCGAGACGGCTTGCTCGATGACATCCGCACCATGGAAGAGCGGAGAGAAACGGTTGCAAAGCGCCTCCATGCTTACTTGGACGACGTGGGTGACAGTCCCACGTCCACCCACCGTCAACACCGGCTCATGGAAGCCGATGAAGACCTCGAGCATGCGAGAAAGGCGCTGAAAGAAGATCATGCGCCCGGTGTCGAACGAGCGCTGGCTCGGGCAGAGGCTGCGCTGATCGAAGTGGACCCACTTGACGAGGTTCCGACAAGTGGCCAGAGCGAAGGCGTGACGTCGGTCTTGAGCGTCGAGGACGACCTCGACGTGGTCGACCTCACGTAGTCCGCGTCGCGTTCATAAGGAGAAGGCGGTTCGGAGGGCTGAGCACCATGGCGAAGAAGAACGACGGCGGTGGCATTCAACAAGCCGCAGGTCTCATCCGGTACTTCGATGAAGAGTCGGAGCACGCCTGGCGCATCACCAAGTTGCAGGTCTACGCGGCCTGCATCATCCTGGCGGGATTCTTCTACATGGTCAACATGGGCGTTGCCCAAGCCATCTGGCGCGCCATCACCTGATCAGAGGTTCTGAATCAGGACGACTCGTCCGTCCACCTCGGCCATGCGACGAGCGACGTCAAGCGCCGTCGACATGTCGGTGCATCCACCCAAACTGAGCGGTGAACCGTCTTCATGAACCACGATGCGATGACGTGCCGCTGCCAACGCGGCAGGATCGGCCCGTTCAAACATCCATGAATCTCCTTCGATGCGGATCAAAGCTTCGATGGGTACGGCTGTACCCATCGCTCGTGCATGCTCTTGCGTCCGGGCAATCAGCGGCGCAAGGTCACGTTCTGGCCAGCGCTTACGGGTCGCTCTTGCCTTCAATTTCCGATTTTTATCTACGCCGCAGCGAAACGCTCGAGCCATGCCCATCCCATCCGGGTCGTCCGAAGACGCCCCGCGCTTTCCTGCCACTTCAACTCATAAGCGGCTCGGTTGGGGGAAGGGCCTCAGACGTCGATTTTCGACCCTGTTGGCCACCACCGGAGAAGACCCCAAGCCACCCAAGATCCGCCCCACATGCAGGCCGCGACAAGCACGACACCGGGAGCGACGACGATCAGGAACAAGGGAGCCACGCACCACGCTCGGCGGCCCATGGTCCACGTGGCCTGCGCCTGCGCGTCCAAGCCCACCCGCAACGAAAGAAGCGCGACGACGCTTCCGATGGCCACGACCGTGACCATTCGAAGGGTGGCTCCGACCACGGCCCAGGCCTCATGGCCACCAACACGGGGAAGCAACAGGGCCAGCAAGACCGTGGTCACCAACACGCTGAGGCTCAACCATACCGCGAGCCCCTGAGGTGCCGCCATGCTCGCCCGTGGGAAGGTCCGCGGCCCTACAGAGAGGACCACGGCCGCGGCGAGAAGGCTTGGACCGCGTTGCGCCTGCAGCGCAGGATCGACGAGCACCAGCGGGATGAACAACACGAGGGCCAGCAAAGCCCCAGCACCCCCGATGGTGGCCGTCACGTGAGGACGCCAGCCCATCCA
>DUHU01000017.1 GCA_013330765.1 Candidatus Poseidoniaceae archaeon
GGGATGGTGATCGCCGATCCGTTGACCCTGTACGACTGTTGCCCCACCTCCGATGGTGCGGCTTGCGTGGTCCTTGCTTCTGCAGACGTGGCACGGAAAATGACCGATACACCGGTGTGGATGCGTGGAAGCGGAGCGGCTGCTGATCATCTTGCGCTGCACGACCGACCGAGCCTTACCACCCTCGCTGCCACACGTTCCGCGGCCTCGCAGGCCTACGCCCAGTGCGGCCTCTCGGCTTCGGACATCGATTTGGCTGAGGTCCACGATTGCTTCACGATCGCTGAACTGTTGGCCACGGAAGACCTTGGTTTGGCCGAATCCGGTCAGGGCGGGCGCTTTGCTCGAGACGGCGAAGGGCGTCGAAATGAAGGCCGTACCACGGTGAACGGCTCGGGCGGGTTGAAGGCCAAAGGGCATCCTTTGGGCGCGACCGGAGCAGGACAAGCCGTTGAGGTGTTCAAGCAATTGCGCGGTGAAGCAGGGCCCAGACAAGTGCGGGATGCCGAAGTCGGTTTGACCCACAACGTGGGCGGCTCTGGCGCGACGTGTGCCGTGCACGTGTTCGGGAGGTCGATTCAATGATCCTTGACGAACGTGACGTTGCCGCGGCCGTGCACCGTTTCGATGCAGGCGTTGTGGTGGCCTCGAGGTTTCACCTCGACGGGACCCGTGTCCACGCGCCTGACGGCGACGGCACAACGATGCTCATCGACGCCCTCGAAACTTGGCATCGTCATGGATTCGTTGGGGACGTTGATGTCGTGCTTTCGGAAGAAGAAGCACCGATCGTCTCGGCCAGTCTCCCGTGGCTGACGGTGCGGGAAGAGGCCCAGTTCGTGGTGCACAGGTTCGCTCATGGAGCTGCCGTGCTTCATCGTGAGCAGGCATTTGATGCCGCAGCCATCACCGTCGCGCCTGCGTTGCACATCGAGGTCAACATGGCTGATCACGAGGCCATGGAAGCGGCGTGGGCCCTCGAACGGAGTGAACAGAACGTCTCCCAAGGCGCATATGTTTCAGGACAAGTTCACGAATTGGGATTGGTGGCTCGTCTTGGCATGCAGGCTCAAGCAGGGCCAGTTTGGCCACCTCGAGGAGCCGATCCTGACGGTGGTGCGCCACACGCTGGGCCCACGCTCTCCATGCGTGGTCGCGTTGTCTCATGGACACGCTTGATTGCCGCAGGGTGCCCGTCGGAATTTGCCATTCGAGCGCCGGTGCTGGATGGACTGACCTCAATGATCCTGGCCTTTGATGAAGGTCCCTCTGGCGTGTTTCTCCATGCCGACGGTCACCCCTCGGAGGTAGCGATTGACGACGAGGTCAACCTTGTTGTCAGGCGCATCTATGCACAGGACGGAATGTTGCGTTACGGACGGAAAGCCATCCGGGCTTGAGCATGGACACCTTGAAGTCCGGCCTCGGTTCATCGTAGGCCATGGCTGGATTCAATCCGCGCCGGGGCCGTCGTGAAGCCGCAGACAACTTGGCTGTCAACGAAGAGGGTGACTGCCCCCGTTGCGGTGGGGACGCGCAACCTTCGACCATGACCGGTTACCTGTCATGCATCAAGTGTGGCTATGAATGGGTTGCCCCCAACCATGTGGACGCCCAAGCCGGTCCAACACGCGACGATCATCACTACAATTCGGGATTGATTGACCAATTCAAGCAAGACCTCCAGTCGGGCGAGTTGCGTGACATGCTCGGCATTGACAAGGGTCTTTCTGGTGAGCAAGAAGCCAGCTTGCAGCGTCTGGAAGACAAGTGGATGAGCGGCATGCAGGGCCAATTCAACGCTGCAGCCGAAGAACGGAAACCGCTCATGATCAGTTTTGACGATGAGGACAACATCGTGTCCACACGCATTGCAGCCTTCCACATTTTGACCAATGATTTCGACGGCGGTGAAGAACTGCGTTTGGAGTACCCAGGGTACGGCACGGAATTCTATGCTTACAACGAAACCAGCCCAACGGGTTGGCGTCGAGGTCGGACAAAGGAAGACACCGCTCGCTCGATCACGAACACCATCAACCGTCATTCCAGGCTGGTCTACGCCAACCTTGAGGGCAGCAGCATTCACTTGGAATTGCGCGATGACAGCCTCAAATCGAGCGCCTTGGTGGTGTTTGCCGATGACCCTGGCGGGCAAGACATCGTGGCGGAAAAGGGTGGCGTGCGCCTCGATTACCGAGAAATTCAGGTGATTGACGATTACCGAAGTGTGGTCGAACTCGTTCTTGAAGACGGCATCATCTCTCCTTCTGAGGACCAATTGTTGTGGGCCATGCGTCAACAACTCGGCATCGACGACCATCACCATGTCTCCATTGTGCTCCAGATTTTTGGCGATGAAGCACAAAAAGAATGCACGAAATGCTCCGGAATGGCACAACTCTATCCGGAGCACGCAGCATGGTTCTGTCACCAATGCGAGTCGTGGTGCTGAGCCAACATCATCCAAGGGATGGTTCATAAGCGAAACCACGCTCGTGGGCCCATGGCCAAAGAGACCCTCTACATCGGAATCGACCTCGGAACCTTCCGTTCCGTCATGGTGTCCTCCGCATCCCACGAAGTGGAAGAATTGACCGTCATCGGGACCCCCAAGGATCCCGTCGCACGCAACTTCCTGAAGCGCGACGTCCTCTTTGGTGAAGAGGCGCTCAAGAATCGCCTCGCACTCAACTTGTACCGACCACTCGAATTGGGTGTCATCAAGGACACGCCCGAAGACCGGCAGTACATCGCCCACTTCATCACGCACCTCATCGGTCTCTCCGACCCAGAGGAATACGACCGCGTCGTGGCCGTTATCGGCGCACCGGCCGAAGCAAGCCACGTGGACAAGACCGCGATTTTCGACGCCGCTGCTGGCTCCGTCAACGCCGCGATGATCATCTCGGAACCCTTCGCTGTGGCGTACGCCCTCGACATGCTCGAACACACCCTCGTCATCGACATCGGCGCAGGAACGACCGACTTGTGCCGCGTTTACGGGACCATCCCCGGTCCAGGCGACCAAATGCACACTGGATACGCTGGCGACTACGTGGACGGACAAATCATCAAGGAAGTCCAAGGCAAGTACAACGGCGCCCAGGTCACCAAAGACATGGCTCGCCACTGGAAGGAACAGCATTCCTTCGTCTCCACCTCTCCTCCCGAGGACCCCATCATGGTTGACTTCTCCATCGAAGGCAAGGCCATGACCCTCGACATCACCGATTGCGTTCAGCGCGCTTGCGAGTCCATCGTGGACCCAATCGTCGAGAACGTCAAGCAACTCATTGCAGGTTCCAACCCGGAATTCCACGACCAGTTCCGCCGCAACATGGTGTTGGCCGGCGGCGGCTCGGGCATCCGTGGCCTTGGCGCCATGATCGAACGCCGGCTCTCCGACATGGGTGACGTCAACGTGCACGTGGTCGACGACCCCGTCCGCCTCGGCGCCATGGGTGGTCTTCGCTTGTCCATGGAAGTTCCCGAGGACATGTGGAAGAACCTCACCCTCGCGACCCGCTGAATCAAGGACGCACACAAGCGGCCAAGCCGCTTTGGAGAGGGCTTGATTGGCCTTCAAGATGGAAGTTCCTTGACTTCGGCTTCACGGTCCAAGCGCATGATTTCTCCAATGAGGTCGGCTTTTCGTGCAGCAGGCACGTCAACGACACCCACCCACGAACCGTCGCCAAGCCATTCCTCTTTCCTGAGGTCCCCGCGAAGCAATTGATGTGCCCTTCCATAGGCTGCTCCACTGACCTTGAACGCGAGGTTGATGCGTTCAAAGGAGAGGGGAATGAGGGGCTTGAGGACAGCAATCGCTTCTTTGACCTGAACTTCGAGGCGCTTGAAGGGGTCGACCGAGAATCGGCTTTCCTCCAGGGCGAGTTCCAGACGTGAACGAGGGTGTGGTGATTTCGAACGGGGGTCAACGGCCTCGCTGTGAATCCGGTGGATGATGCGTTGGCGCATGGCCTCGACCCGGGCTTTTCGTTGCGCCGTGGTCAGTTGAATGCTGCCACGTTGGAGGATGGTCCTGGTGATCGGGCCCATGTCTTCTGTCCCAAAAGTGGACACCACGTCATCCACCGCAGGGCGTTCCCCTTGTCGTGCATCGTGAAACACGTCTTCGACGGCCATGAGGTCGTCGAGGTTGACCGAATCAGGATCGTTTCGAAACGCCTCAACGAGGTCTGGATTGAGGAGCACTTCGTACCGCTTTCCACCGTGCTCCCAACGCGCAACAACGGCGTCGTCAAGGGAGACCATACACGGTCACCGCTTCACTCGTCGATGGGCTTGAGCCGGTCGATTTGCTTGTTCACGGCCGCGCGGTCGAGCACGCTGTAACCTTCTGCCGTGATGGTCGCGACCTCGACCGCTTCCCTGTTCAGGTTGCTGTCGTTGGCGTGTTGCAATGCTTCCAGTCCGAGCTTCATGGCGGCGTTGAGGGTCAAATCCTCCTTCCACTTCTGCTCAAAGAATTCGATGACGGTGTTACGACCGCTTCCGATGGCGCCTGCGTGGTAGCTCTGGTAAGCGCCGGAGGGGTCGGTCTCGTAGAGGTGGATGCCTTCCGCATCGACACCGCCGAGGAGCAGCGCAGTACCGAACGGGCGGGATCCTCCGTATTGCGTGAACGACTGCTTGAAGTCACAGATTTTCTTCACGAGGACGTCGACAGGAATGCTGGCGGCGTAGGTGATGCGGTTGATTTGGGCCTCAACACGAGCGCGTCCAACCAACTGGCGGGCGTCGGCCACAAGTCCGGACGTGGCAACGCCGACGTGTTCGTCGACCTTGAACACCTTCTCGATGGACTCGGGGATGATCAAACGGGAAATGATGCGCTTGTCGCAGACCAGCACCACACCGTCGCGGAACTTCAGTCCGGCCGTGGTCGTACCGCGCTTGACGGATTCACGGGCGTATTCCACTTGGAAGAGACGGCCGTCTGGGCTGAAGGTGGTAATGCCGTGGTCGTAACCTCGTCCGCTGGGTTGCATGCTGTTGCCTCCAAGACGGCTAAGCCGCCTACGGTTGAACCGCGGGTCCACCCCATTTGAACCCTCTTTCTCCGGTGAAGGAATCATGAAGCCCTTCTCCACCGCAGGAGCATGCGCGTGGCGGTGCTCTCGTCCGGTGGGAAAGACTCCTGCGCCGCATGGTGGTGGGCCACATGCCGCGGTTGGGACGTGACCGTCATCGTCACGCTGGTTGTCGAAGGCGACTCACCAATGTTCCAGGTCCCAAACACGCTCCTTGCCCGTGAGCAGGCAGCCGCGGCCGGTGTCGCATGGGACCATCGAGTGATCGACGGCGAAGAGGGGCCTGATTTTGAGGCACTCGAATCGATGTTGATCAAGCATGACTTGGACGGTTTCGTCAGTGGAGCGCTGCGTTCGGATTACCAACGGAACAGGCTTGAGCGGCTCGGTGAGAAGCTCGGACTTCGTACGTGGACGCCGCTCTGGCATCAGCGGCCCATCGATCACTTGCGAGGTTTGGCCGCACACGGGTTCGACGTCCTCGTGACGTCGGTCTCGGCCGAAGGTCTTGACGAAGCATGGCTTGGTCGCACGCTCGACGCCAAGGCGTTGGACGAGTTGGAAGCCCTGTCCAAGGTGCACCGGTTCAACGTGGACGGAGAGGGCGGTGAGTACGAGACGTTGGTGCTTCGAGCACCGATGTTTCCTGAGGGGTTGGACCTGTCCTGGACATCGGTCTGGGACGGTCGTCGTGGGCACCTTGTTGTGAACTGATCAAGCGATGGCGTCACGAGCAAGCGCCACGGCTTCGTCCACAAGTTCCCCCGACACGCCAATGTGGTTGGCAGGGTTGAACATCGCCTCCAAGTCTTCGGCACTGAACACGGCCGTGATCTCCGGAGTTCTCATGCAGATGTCCATCAGGTGTTCTCCGGTTTCGACGGCACTGAAGGACGCGGTGCGCAAGATTTCGTGGGCTTCGTCACGACCGATGCCGTGCGACGTGAGTTCAATCATGACCTTCTCGGCCATGACCAGACCACGCTGATCTTCGATGTTCTTCAAGCAGCGAGCAGCATCAACCCACATGCCGCGCAAGACCTTCGCGGTCTTGGCCAGCACGTCTTCACAAAGCGCTGAAGCGTGGGAAAGGGTGAACCGCTCTGCGCTTGAGTTGGCAAGGTCACGTTCGTGCCAGAGAATGGCGTTCTCGTGGCTTGGTGCGATGAAGGAACGAACGATTCGAGCGAGACCGCTCGCGTTTTCGCTCGTGATGGGGTTCTTTTTGTGGGCCATTGTTGAGGAACCCACCTGTTTCTTGACGTCGAAGCCTTCGCCGGCCTCAGCGATTTCGGACCGCTGAAGGTTCCTCACCTCGGTGAGGATCTTTTGGCAGGTGGTGGCGGTGTTGGACATCCAATGCACGTACTCGATGTACCGGTCACGACCGACCACCTGGGTGGTGGCCAGTGGGACGCCGAGGCCAAGATGCTCGAGGATCAAGCGTTGGAGTTCACGTGCGCCCTCGCCTTGCGCGGCGCCGGTGCCGACCGCTCCGAGGAACTTTCCGACAGCAATTCTTGGGCTGGCCTCGTCGATGCGGATGAGGTGACGTCGGAGTTCATCGAGCCAGACGGCGGCTTTCAGACCGAAGGTGATTGGGACAGCGGCCTGACCGTGCGTCCGACCGAGCATGACGGTGTCGCGCTCACGCTCGGACACATCGGCACACACCGCAATGAGGTCGCACAGCGCCTTTCGCAAGAGCACAAGGCTGTCGCGGAGCTGCAGTCCGACCGCGGTGTCCACGATGTCGTTGGACGTGGCGCCCAAGTGGACGCACCAACCGGCCTCGCCTGCGGCTTCGGCCATGGCCTTCGTCAAGGCCATGATGTCATGGCGAGTTTCGGCTTCGATTTCGCTGACGCGTTGCTTGGTCACGATCGTCGGAACGGCAATGCGTTCGATGACCGCGTAATCTTCTGCGGTGACGCGTCCCATTTGCTGGTGCGCCCATACCAAGGCCCGTTCGACCTCGAGTTGACGTTCATGCCGTCCGTCTTCCGACCAGATTTGTTTGAAGTCCTGACAGCCATAGCGGTAATCCAGCGGACAGAAGGCCATGCTCCTTGGCGTTGAGGTCGCCCCTTCAACCTTCGCAGGCCGACCCTCAGCGGGAATGTGCAGCTTCGGAGGAGCGCGCCTCCCTCATGGCCATTCTCACCATGAGGAGGGCACAGAAGGACGCGAACAGGAACCCGCCTCCGACATAGAGGGAGATGTTGCTCCACAAGATGGCCAAACCGAGCAACGATGCATAGGCGATGATCTGGCATACCGTCGACAAGCGTTCGAGGGTCCTCCGCTCGGCGGGAGCGAGGTGGGTGGCGAATGAATCCGCGTAGGTGTGGATCATGAAGTAGACCGCTTGGAAGGGCAGCGTGACCGCGATGAGCGTCAGAGCAAATTCCCTGGTGACGCTCGGATTCATTTCTTGTTGAAGTCCGTGCACAAGCATCACGGCCGTGTTGGAGCCCAAAAGGGCGGCCATGATGGTCCACCGGCGATCGGTAAACGCCATTGTCGGTGGAGGATGGTCGCCGTCCATGCCCTGAAGCGGGTCATGGAATGAATAGCCATTGCGCCTCAGGAAGAGCGGATGAGCAGAAGTCCAAGGGAGGTGATGGCCGCCACGATGAACAACATGACCATCATGCCCACAGGTCCGTACTGATTTTTGTCGTCGACGGCCGTGCCGATCAGCCCGTGCGTCTTGAGCGCTTCACCAAAGGAACGGACCTCGGTGAATTCAGGTGCAGCGCGGCGGGGGATGCGTTCTGCGCTCCGCGTTTCCTCGGCCATGCTGCGTGGTCCCACTGCCACATCAAGAGCGTTCCGACACCGGAAGCGTCTTTCTCCTTCGTCGAGGGTGTCCGTCCATGGCGTCATGGCGTCCTCCCTTCGCGACCACCAAAGTCCATCTCGCCAGTGAATCGGGGGCGGGTGCCACAAGCCTCGCGCTCCACATGGCATTGAGGGTCCTCGAAGACGGCCAACGTGTACTGTGGGCAGCTCCAGAGATGCCCGACCCTGCTCGGTTTGCGCAAATCATCGGTGGATTGTCGCCGACCGTTGCAACAAGGTTCCATGCGATGAACCTCGTCGGACGAATGGATTTGGTGACCAAATCCCTACTGCAAGCGGCCACCCCCCTTCCCGGTGTTGGCCTTGTGGTGA
>DUHU01000065.1 GCA_013330765.1 Candidatus Poseidoniaceae archaeon
GGCTCAAGCCAGCACGTGGTCGAGCACTTCGAGCACCACGCGGCCCATGACGCGAACGTTGTCTTCGGTCAGGTGCGGCTGCATCGACAGGTCGACCGCGAATGCGATGTTCTCGACGGTCATGGGCAGGTCATCCCGGTGCGCATCGACGTAAGTCCACGATCGGTAATCGCGGGCGTTGCGGCGGATGCCGAAGATCTGCATTGGCAGGCCTTCTTCCTTGGCGACGTCGAGGAAGGCCTCGGCCTGCGGCGTGGTCATGCCCACCAAGTGGAACTGCATGGTGTCGTGGAAGTTCCCCGCCTTCGGGTGGGGCGACGGAACCTCGATGTTGGCGTGGTCGCCGATGATGGAGCGGAGCAAGGCGTGGTTGCGCACGTGGATCTCATGGATGACGGCCAGCCTGGGAATCTGGGGGAGCAGCATGGCCGCGGTGACTTCGTGCATGCGCATGGAGTAACCTGGAATCTCGTTTTGGAGGCGATCCATGATCTCCGGATCGAGGCCGTGGTGCTTCTGCCAGAGTTTCTCGTAGGAACCTGCGTACAGCGCGGCCTTGGCGGCGTACTCGTCGTCGTTGGTCACGAAGATGCCGCCCTCGCCGGCGCTCATCCCCTTGCTCGATTGGGTGGAGAAGCAGCCGATGTGTCCGAAGGTGCCGAGCGCACGCCCGTCCCACGAGGTGCAGTAAGCGTGGGCGCAGTCTTCGATGAAGAAGAGGTCGTGCTTCTTCACGACCTCCATCACCGCGTCCATGTCGGGCACGTGGCCACGCATGTAGGACATCAGCAGGACCTTGGCGCCGGATTCGGCCGCCTTGCGGTCGAGGTCTTCGGCGTCCATGCCCCACTCTCGGTTGGTTTCGACCAACACGGGTTCGGCACGGGCGTGGTGGATGACGCTGGGCACGGCGTGGAAGGTGAAGGCGTTGGTCAGGATCTTGTCGCCGGGTTCCACGCCGGCGATGTTGAGGGCGATGTACATCGCTGAGCCACAGGAGTTGGTGCCGATGACGTGCTTCATGCCCATGTAGTCAGCGAAGGTCTTCTCGAAGCGTGCCGTGAGGGAGTCTTCCTTGGTCGGCGGTTGGTAGCGGTACATCACGCCGCGCCGCATGGCGTCACTCGCCATGGCGATGCCTTCCTCGGGAACGGGCTTGAACGCCTTGTTGTTGAAGTCAATGATGCGCTCTCCGCCTTCGACGACGAGGCGACGTCGTTCGTTGGTCATCATGATTGATGGGACCCGCGTGGGGGTCTTCAATCAACCTCCTGAACTGAAAGAAAGCAGTCCTAACGTTGAACGTTCAGGCTTGACGGCCTTCATCGAACATCTCGCGAAGGCTGCCGTCGTTGAGCATCTCGAGCACGATGTCCGATCCGCCAATGAGCTCACCGTGAACGAAAATTTGCGGCATCGTCGGGAAGTCAGACCAGCCGCAGACGGAGGGAATGGCCCGCCGGTCGCTGAGGATGTTGACCGAGGCGAAGGGTTCGCCAAAGGCCTGCAGGGCTTGAGCAGCCCGGTTCGAAAAGCCACATTGCGGTGCACCTGGCTCGCCTTTCATGAAGAGCACAAGGGCGTGCTCGTCCACGATGGCTTGCAGTTCGTCGGGGGTCCAATTGAATTCGTCGTTCATGCCGTTCATTCCTCCTTGGGGGGTCGTCGCCTGATGTGGATGCCGGTGCCGCCGGCGTGCGGATGGAAGACCGTGTCACCGGCCGTTTCCGCTTGTGCGGGGGTCATGCACTTCAGGTCGAGGGCGTGAACCACGTTGGCCGCAATGTGGGGCTTGAAGTGGTTCAAAATCAGTTTCTGGCGCTGCAAGGGCCGCATGCCTTCGAAGGAGGGCGAGATGACCCGCACGTGGAAGTGGTCGCCGGTGTTGTTCAGGTCCACGCATTCGACCGTGGCGTCCGGGATGAGGGTGCGCACCTCGTCTTCCACCCACGACGTCTCGACCATGACTTCCGGTCATCGCGGACGGTCTTCAATCTGCGCATGGGTGTGGGTGCATTCATGGCGTGACTCCCACACCCTCCAAACCATGTCGGAGTCGGCCGGGCGTCCCCTTGACGCCCGCCGAGATGCCGCTTGGCTTTCGACCGCTGAACTCAGCGCCATCGGGCTTGCGCTTGTCGGGCAAGTCCTCCTGACCTCCGCCTTGGCGGAGACCGTTTACGGCCGCTGGATCCTGCTTCTTGACATCTTCATTGCCGCTTTCCTGGTGCTCGACTTGGGGTTGCCAACCCTGCTGGCTCGGGACGGGCCGATGCAACCCTCCTCGCTTCGACCTGCGGTGTGGCGCGTTTGGGGCATGCAGGCAACCGTCGCTGTCCCCGTGGCCCTTGTGGCTGGAATGGCGGTGCTGCAACGTCACCCCGATGTACCTGAATTGGTGGCTGCAGCCGCTGCGGTGTCCTTGCTGCATCTGGCCACATACGCCCCTCGAGCAGCCTTGCGTGCCGCGGGCGAGGCGAGGCTCGAAGCATGGTCGAAGGTTGTCGAACGCTCGGTGATGACCGGCGGATACGCCCTGCTCATGGCCAACGGCGAGACTGCCGTGTTCCCTTATGCCATGGTGCTGATCACCGGTGCCACAGCCGGATTGCTGTGTTCGGCCTTCCTTCTTCATCGGACCCTTGGGCCGTCTCAAACCGATCTTTCCGACCTTGGACCTGCATGGTCCATGTCGTGGCGCCCGCTCGTTCTTGCCGGAGCGCCTTTCGCCCTCACGGCCGCGGTGCTTCCCTACGTTTCGAGGATCGAAAAATTCCTTCTGGCCGAGGTCCACGGCTACGATGCTGTGGCGGTATTTCACGTCGCCCAAATGGCGTGGGCCGCAGGCTTGGTTGTACCTGCTGCCGTCCGTTCTGCCTTGATTCCAGCCCTCGGCGCGGTGCGTTCCTCAAGCACCGCCATGTCGGCCACCATGCGTGAGGCTGAGGCGTGGATCGCACCTTTGGTGCCCATGGGCTTGTTTGCAGGAGCATGTACCGTTCCACCCTTGTTCTCGCTTGTGTTCCCCGCCTCCTACACCAGTGGCGTGCTTGGCGCGGACGCAGGACATCTGTTTCTCATCCTCTTGCCCGGGTGGGGGCTGGCGATGATGGCCACACCCTCCCTCGCTGGCATTCAAGCCGGCATGAACCCTTGGCGCTATGCAGGTCATGCAGCGACTGGGCTTTGTTTCGCGGTGGTTGCCGGAGCCCTGCTCGTGCCGGCCAACGGACCAATTGGTGCCGCTTGGGCCGCGCTCTCGGTCTGTACCGTGCTGGCTTTGTTGGCCCTCGTCCTTCGTCCTTCATGGCGTGATTTTCATGTTCAAGCATGGACCATCGCAACGCTGGGTTGCCTTCTTGTTCCGTGGCTTTGGACCCACGCTTGGGGAGCCTCCTTGGCCGTTGCAGCCACCCTGACAGGACTTGCCGTCCCTGCAGCACGCCGTGCTACGGCGGTTCAGGGCGATTCAGAGGGCTGATCCCAAGGTGTGGTTTCCTGAACGTCTCCCGCCAAAGGAGCCTCGGCCTCGACAGGAACCGGCTCGGCCGTGCTGAGCGGTGGTTGCACCTGCGCCATGCCAGCTTGGACAGGCGCCATGGATTGAGCTTGGTTTGGCATGGCCATGCTGCCAAGCGTCGAAGGCATCACGGTCGCCTGACCGTAGGCTTGCGCAGGTTGCGGCGCTGGGCCCCCGCTGCTGACCAAGCCTGCAATCAGAAGGATGAGTCCCAACGGAAGTCCGCAGCACGCCGCTGCTCCCGTGGCCAAGCCACCGCCAATCAGGCCTCCAAGGCTGCCCATGAGGACTTCAAGCACGGGGTCGACGTACATCACGTGGACGCCAGATGTGGCGTTGAACGTGTAATCGCCGTCGGAGCACGATGGGCCGCCAGTCAACACCGAACATGCTGACCCGATCCGCGTCATGCCTTGGTCGACGTTGTTGTCTTCACCCGGTTCCGGCATGCTGCATTCTCGAACGAAGAATTCCTCACCGGCGGACGAATCGTCACGGGACATGCTGACATTATTTCCTTCGTCGAAGAAGGCCTCGCACGCATCGCCCTCTCCGTTCTCGTCAAGGTCTTTCATCGGCGTGTCGAGGTAAAACCAGAATCCTAACTCGCCTTGGCCGTCGGAATCAGCGTACGTGATGGTGCCGCTGGTTGCGTTTTCGTAGTTCCAAGCATCCTCCAATTCTTCCAAGTCTTCGAGGGATTGGGCGCCACTCGACGTGATGGCTCCGCCCACGACAACCCCGAGCAAACTCAGGACGAGGATGATGCCGCCGGTGATGGTCAAGCCTTTGTTCATGAACCATCATGCCGGGGTCGCAGCATAAAGCCGCCGCCGTCCCGACTTCAGAAGGTGCCAAGCACGTGCTCCCAAGCCGCCTCGGCCGCAGGCCTCAGGGACGGTTCAGGCAGAGCGAAGTCAAGCCCGGTCCAATCCATCTCCAACACGCGTTCACAGGCATCGGCGAGGGCGCCAGGGGTACGCTCGGCAGCGATGCAGGCTTCTGGCAACCAACTCGACAAGTCACCGACATCGACGGCGGCCACCGGTGTGCCGCAGGCGATGGATTCCTTGGCCACCAACGGTCCGGCTTCCCGGGAGGACGTGATCAGGGTCAGCGAGGCCACCATCATCCTGTCCCATACAATGGGTCGGGGCTGTTGGCGAAGCGTCGTCATCCCGACAATCCAACCACGGGTCTCAAGTTCCCGACCCGTTTCCAGGGCCAAGTAGTGCTCTTTTTCCGGCCGACGAGGGTCGGATGGAAAGAGCACGTCGAGTCGGTCCCTCCTCCAACGTCCCTTCCAAGACGTGACCGGTTGACGCCAATCTTCCTCGACCGGGACGTGGCAAGGGATGACCGAGCTGGCCTTGAGTTCCAATCCTCTGAGCATGGCGCGTTGTTGTTCGGCAACCAGGACCACGTGGTCCATTTTGGTCAGCATGTTCCTGAGTCGAGGCCCTACGTCTCGATGCTCAAGCCCCACGTCGAGGTCCCAACCGTGCAGGACGCCGACGCATGGTACCTTCCATCCCTTGGAGAGGGTCAGGGCCAGTGCACCGACGGGCCAAAGGGCGTGCACGACCACGGCTTCCGGCGACCAACCGGCCAGCCAGTTTTGAACCGCTTTGGCTCGTTTTTGGATGCTTGACGAGGTCAGCCACGAGGAGGCTTGATTGGACAAACCCCAGTACCTCGGGACGAACACCTCGGCTCCGTCGAAGGTGTGGCGGGCCGGTGCTTTGGCCACACCAGAAAGGGTTGACCTCCGGTTTTCTTGGTACTGGAGCATGCGTGGAAGCGGGTTCACGACACGCACGTCGTGACCAGCGTCTCGAAGGAGGCGGACGTGATCGGCCACGAAGGTCCCACGAGCGACGTTGGTGGGAAGCGGATGCATCCCGCTCATCACGAGGATTCGCATGCGCATCCCTCAGCTTCCGAGGGCCACGTTGAGGTCAGCCAAGTTCTCTGCAACGCTTGCACGGTCGTTGAAAAGACCGGAGCCCACCACGGCGTTGGTCACGCCCCAACTGCGCAACTCCGCGATGTTGTGCGCTTTGACGCCACCGTCGATTTGCAGTTGGACGGAGCGACCTCCACGGGACTGTTGTTGCGCGATGGCTTCCGCCAAACGACGGACCTTTGCCTCCACGCCAGGGATGAACGATTGCCCACCAAACCCGGGATTGACGCTCATCACCAGCACGAGGTCCACGTCCTCGAGCACTTCGAGCGCGACCTCCACCGGCGTGGCGGGATTGAGGACGATCCCCACTCCTGCCCCGGCATCACGGATGGCGTGGAGCAGTCGGTGCAGGTGCGTGACGGCTTCGACATGCACGCTGAGGTGATCGCACCCCGCGTCCACGTAATCTTGGAAACAGGTTTCGGCATTGCTGACCATCAAGTGAGCATCAAAGGTGGGGCCGTCGCCGAGCGCAGCACGAAGGCTGCGAATGACGGGCGGACCGAAGGTCAAGTTCGGCACAAAGTTCCCGTCCATGATGTCGAGGTGCAACCAGTCCAAGCCGGCGTCGACCGCTTCTTGGCATGAGGTGGCCAAATCGGCCAAGTCCGCCGTGAGCACCGAGGGTGCAATGACCACGCCCGCCATGTTTGCCCGGGGTGACCGACCCACATGAGCGTTCGCTCCATCCTCGGACAAAGCCTCATAGGACCCTTGCCCGAGGGTGGCTTAGGCGAGCAGAATGGGACAGGTCATTTCCATCTCCGACAATCAATACGAACAGACGGTCGGCCAAGGATGGGTTTTGGTGGACTTTTGGGCGCCTTGGTGCGGCCCATGCAAGGCGCTTGGCCCCGTGCTTGAACAAGTGGCTGGGGAGCGCGAAATCACGGTCGCCAAGGTCAACACTGACACCGATTCGATGCATGCTGCACGCCTTGGTGTGCGTGGCATTCCTGCCATGTACCTCTACAAGGACGGCGAACTCATGGGCAACCAAACCGGGGCCCTTCCCAAGGCGAAGGTTCTGGCATGGATCGACGGCGCAATGTCCGACGCCTTTGGCGAAGGCGCGGATTTCTGAGTTCAGCCCTCAAGGGCGGCACGACGCGCGTCTTGCGCTTCGCCCACTTCGCGAAGCAACCGTTCGCGGAGGGCTTCATGCAACCACATCCCGTCCTTGAGATCCAACAGAAGTCCGTGGTCCATCAGATGCTGCGGCGGAAGGCCTTCCCAACCTACGGCCTCGGCCAAGCGTGACCACGGCACGGGGGCATCGGCGGACGCGAGCGTGGCCAACAGCTCTCGCTCGCCCTCCGGCAGCGCGGAGAGAATTTCTTGATCCAAGAAACGCAACCAATCGCCGTGGACCACGTCTCCGTACAATTCCAGCAATTCGAGGGCGAGCGGGTGCCCACCTGTCCGGGCCAACACGTCCTCCGGCGAGGCAATATCGCCGGTGAGGTCCGCGAGCCAACGCTCGACGACGTCCAAAGGCAACCCTTCGAGCGGGAGTTCCCTCATCACGTCGCGCGTGTGAACGTCGCGCTGATCGTAGAAATCCATGGTCCGCCGGGAGATGAACAGGAGGCGCACCGGCGTTTTCTCGGCCAACGACAACAACGCGCCATAGAATGCACCCCCTTGTTCCGTGAGGTGGTGCGCATCGTCGATGACGACCAACCAATACGGAGGCGGGCCGCGCCGGCCAGGGTCGAACCGATCGCGAATGGTGCGGGCGTCCGTTAGGTACGCCAACAACCGACGACGCCAGAGGTCGATGTCCAACTGTGCGCCAGGGTGCAGCGGGAGCGTTGACATCAGGTCGTACGGGTCATGACGGTCGTCGATGCCGAACCGGTGGAGCAAACTCACGGCCAATCCTGTCACGGTGTCCCACGGCTGGCAGGGGTACCAGCACACCGAAAGGTGCTCATCGTTGCTCTGCAGGGCCGCAAGCCAGTTCGCGACCAAGGTGGATTTTCCGATGCCGGCGATGCCGTGGACGAGCATCGCCGGTCGGCGTTCATCGTACCACGCGTCGAGGGCTGTGCGTTCCGTCTCCCGGCCGTGCACTTTGCGCGTGTTTGGTGGCGAGGTGTGGTAGGTGGCGTGGGCCCCGGCCATCATGGTGAGTCGACCTGGAGGAAGCTCGCCGTCCGCGGCATCGCCTTTCCTTCGGATGAGGCCGAATCGAATGTCGCCGTAGGTCAGCACACCCTCGTGTTGGGCGTGCATCAAAATGCGCAGCAAGCCAATGTCGGCGTCCAAACGGCCTCGGGCTTCATGGGCGGGGACCTCGAGGAGTTGACCGTCTTCGCCTCGCAGCAACACTTTCGTCTTCGACAAGGTCTCCGCACGGTCCTTTGCAGCCGCGGCTCCGTCGTCGGTCAACTGCCAAGTTTTGCGTCGCCGTTCGCCACCTTCGACGCTTCTGAGATGTTCGCTCACCCGGGCATCGCGGGTCAGTGTGCGCATGGCCCGGCTGACGTTGGGTGGGTGCAATGCACATGCTTCTGCGATGCCGTCACGCGTAACGGCCTGCGGCACCTCGAAGCGATCGGCATGGCCTTGGTGCTCCAACAAATGCAGGAGAATGCGGTCCTGCACCGCCACGGACACCTTGGGCAGGTCAGCGGGCACGCTTCTCGCTCTTCCTCATTTGTTCAAGGCTTTGCCTGCCCATTGCTCATGTCGATGTTGGATTTTGTGCAGGCGTTCTTGCACAAGAACACCACAACCCCTTTATTGGCGTGGACATCGAAAAGCATGGCAATTCTCACGACCGCGTCCAACCGGGCCATCCTTCTTGCCTTTTTGATGGTCCTCGCCCTCATGCCGATGGCCCTTCTTGCCTCGGCAGCGGACACGGACGGCGACGGCGTTGAAGACGCCAACGACGCCTGTCCGTACGCCTACGGGACGTCCACTGTGGATCGTGACGGGTGCCCCGACACCGACGGCGACGGAACGTCGGACTTCAATGACGGTTGGACCATCGCCAACCCCAGCTTCACCAACGAGCAAACCATTTCCTCGAGCAACGACTACTACGACGTGGCGTACTCGCCTGATGGGACCCATGTCGTCACCGCATCGGAAGACGGGTTCGTTCGCGTCTGGAACGCGAGCACCTTCACCAACGTCCGCTCCGTGAACGCGATTTCCGGCGGAGATGTCACGAGCATCGCTTGGTCCCCCGATGGGCAATACATCGCTGCAGGTTTGGACGACGACACCATGGACATCTACTATGCGTCAAACCTGACCTCGGTTCATGGCACCATCAGCGTTGACGTGGGCAGTGGAGATTACGTCAACGACGTGACCTTCAATCCGGACAGCGACCTGGTCGCAGTGTCCATTGGGCGGTCTGGAAACGGTGGAACCAACGGGCAGGTCTTCTTGATCCAGGTGGCAGACGGTTCAAACTTGCACAGCCTCAACCCGAACAGCGAAGACCGCTTCTACGCCGCCTCCTTTTCCCCCGATGGACAATTCATCGCGCTGGCCGGAAACAGCGACTTCTACATCTCCAACGTGACCTCCCAGCAGACCGTGAGCAGCATCAGCAGCCCACCAGCAGCCGTGAACAACATCGCCTGGTCACCCGATGGAAATTACATCGCCATGTGCGGAGGTTGGGAGGGAAGTTCTGCCAGTTTGGACATGTATCAGTACACGGGTTCCTCCTGGAGCGTGGTGTGGGGCGCTCAGACGACCACGTCATGCGCCTCCATCGAGTTCAGCCCGGACGGCAAGCAAATCGCTGCAGGCTTGTACTGGTACGGCGCAGACGCCACCACGGTCTACATCGGCGACACGGCCACGGGCACCACCCTCGATTCGTTTAGCGGGCCGCAACCTGGAGGCTGTACCGGAAACAGCAACTGCGGCACCATCTATGGCCTTGCTTGGAGTCCAGACAGCACCCATTTCGTGACCGCTCATGGCCGGAACGACGAGGGCGTGTACTTCTGGTTTGCAGACATCGATGAAGACAACGACGGGTACAACTCCACCGATCAAGGAGACGGCATCGTTGACGCTTTCCCCTCCGATGGAAGCCAGTGGAACGACACCGACGCCGACGGGTACGGCGACAATCCAGCACCTGCCACTCAGCCCGACGCGTGCGTGACCAGGGTCGGCTATTCGACGATGGACCGCTACGGCTGCCCGGACACCGATGGCGACGGTTATTCCGACCCCGACAGCGTGTGGAGCATTGTCGACGGCGCGGACGTGTGGCCAAACGACCCTGAGCAATGGGCGGACGCCGACCTGGACGGGTACGGTGACAACTACCTGTATGATTTGGATTCCAACCAAATACACGTGAATCAACGCGGCGACGCGTTCCCGATGGATCCGCTCCAATGGAACGACACCGATGGTGACGGCTGGGGCGACAACTACGACAACCCGGCATGGACCGCAAACCGGGCGTCGCACTGGCCCGGTGAACTTCTCCAAGGGGCCATGCTGCCCGATGCCTTCCCTCTCGACCGCACGCAGTGGCTGGACACGGACGGTGACGGGATCGGCGACAACCCGAACTCCGGCGCCGCCGATGGATGTCCGAACGTGCCCGGGGACTCCTTCTGGGACCGTCTTGGCTGCCCGGACAGTGACGGCGACGGTTGGTCGGACCCCACCGACGATTGGGGCCCCAACAGCCAGTGCTCGGGCGCAGATGCGTTCAAGGACGACGCCACGCAATGGTGCGATTCTGACGGCGATGGTTTCGGTGACAACCAAAGCGGCAACGAACCGGACGCCTGCCCCAACCAAGCCGGGACCTCGGACGGTGACGTCTTTGGATGCCCCGACCGCGATGGTGACGGTTGGTCCAACTCCGGGGAACCCTTCCCCGATGACGGGACGCAGTGGGAAGACAGGGACGGTGACAACCGCGGTGACAATCCCGACGGCAACAACGCTGACTTGTATCCTGACGACTCCACGCAGTGGGCCGACACCGACGGCGACGGCTACGGCGACAATCCCAGCGGCACCAACGGCGACCGATTCCCCAGCGACCCTCTCCAGTGGGAGGACACGGACAGCGACGGCTTTGGTGACAATTTCGTGGACGAAGACGGCGACGGCGTGTCTGAATCTGGCGACGTCTGCCCTCTGGATGCAGGCAGTTCCAAAACGCCTCTCAGCCGTGGATGCCCAGACAGTGACGCGGACGGGTACACCGACAACGAGGATGCCTTCCCGAACAATCCCTTCCAATGGAACGACACCGACGACGACGGCTTTGGTGACAACACCGCGGTGAGCGGTGGAGACGCCTGCGTCAATGAATACGGGCGCTCGAACCAGTCTGGCCGCTACGGATGTCCTGATGCAGACCTCGACGGGTGGGCTGACGTGGACGACGTCTTCCCAGACGACAACCTCCAGTGGGCCGACAGCGACGGTGACGGCCGTGGCGACAACTACGTGTTCGAGATCGTCTCTGTGGAAGACGAGGCCAACGCTGGCATGTTCATCATGCTCCGCGAAGAACAAGGCGATGCTTTCCCGAACGATCTAACCCAGTGGTCGGACCGAGACGGCGACGGTCGCGGCGACAACCCGACTGGAAATCTTCCAGACGCTTTCCCGCTCCGGGTCAGCCAACAACTCGACTTTGATGGCGACGGTTACGGTGACAACATCACCCTCGACGCCTACCAGTCAGACGGCTGCAGGAAGGTCTTCGGAACCTCGACCGACGACACGTTCGGATGTCCCGATGCGGACGAAGACGGCACGTCAGACGACGCTGACCCTTGCCCATACGACCCGTCCATCGAAGTGGGTGTGCGCGGGCAAGTGGAGTGCACCATCACGGCGCCTCAAGACGACAACAACGGCGACGCTTCCCTGGGAGGCGGTGACCTCGCCGGTCAAGTGGACGCCTTGACGCTGGTGCTCGTCGGTGTGGTGGGCCTCATGCTCGCTGCAGTGGCCCTCGCCATGATCGCTCGCAACGCCGGTCGGAAAGCAGTGATGGGTGCCCGCCAGAGCGAGAAGCTCACCAACGCCGCCTTCAACGAAGAAGACGAGCGACGCTTGGAGTGGATCAACTACTACGTGGCTCAAGGCCAACTCGACGAAGCCAGGGCCCTTGGATGGACTGGACAAGCCGCCGCCGCTGAAGTGGTGCCGCAATGGAAGCAATACGAGCAAGAGCAGGCAGAGTCTCAGCGCTCCTCCATGCCCAGCATGCCTGACCTGGATCAACTCTGATCTCGGGCGCGGCGTGCCAACGCGTCGTCAAAGGCCAGAAACGGCAAGGCCGTCCACGCTTCGTCAGAATCCAAGGCGGCCATCGCTTCGTTCTCGTTGAGCACCTCGCCCAAGGTCAAATGGTACGGCGTACGCCCGTCCGGCAGCGTGTAGGCATGGCCTGGCAGGACGATCCACTCCTCTGGAAGGGCCTGCATGCGGCTCCTCAGGTGCTTCAAGGACGACCTGAGCGAGGCCGGGTCGCCTCCGTGGAGATCGGCACGACCGCAACGTCCCAAGAACAGGCAATCGCCCGACACGACGATGCCGTGACCCAGGAAGGTCAGGTGACCTGGTGTATGACCCGGCGTTCGGATGGCCTCGAAGGTGAGTTCGCCCACATGGAGGGCCGTGGCGACGTTTGGAGGGGTGTCGAGGGCACGTGTGTGGGGGCCGCTCCAACCCCGTTCCCTCTCCGCCTCATGGACGACCACTTCGAAACCCTCACCGCCGAGCGCAAGGGCCTCTTCGATTCCTTTTGTGTGGTCCCAATGGCTGTGGGTCAGCCAAGCCCCAACCAGCCGAAAACCATGTGCTGCTGCGGTCTCAAACCAGTAGGCTGCGTCGAAGGGGTCAACCACGACCGCTTCCTTGCTGGCCGTGCACACGATCAGGTGATTCAGGTTGTCCCATTCACCAAGTTGAGCCTGCAAGACCTGGCAGGCCGCCGTTGAATGCACCACGGTTGCGGTCGGCTCCGGCATGATTGCCTCAGGGACCGCTGCCCTTTCAAGGGGGAGCAGTGTTCACCCAACATGGACCAGCGTGAGCGCGGGGTGGTGGCCCTCCTCTTGCTGGCCCTGCTTGTGGCCATGCCCTTCTCGGGTATGGCCTCCGCGGAGGGAACGGAAGGCCTTGAGGTCGAATTGACCGTGACCCCCCTCGATCGACCATGGTTGACCGACGGGGACGTCCTGACCTTGTCCGCGACGTTGGCCAACCCAACCGATGAGACGGTTGAGACCGAAACCGACCCTTCCTGCGGTTTGGTGCTGTCCGCCTTTGACGCCGCCGGGGCCCTTGTCCACGACGGATCGCAAGCGTGCCGCGGCCAAGAACGCGGGTTGTCCCTTTCCCCGG
>DUHU01000110.1 GCA_013330765.1 Candidatus Poseidoniaceae archaeon
CCGTTGCTGGTGTTCACGTCGGCCAAGGTCACGGTCGCGTCGTTGACCATCACGGTCTCGCCCACGGTGAACGCGAGCGGCTGCCCGTTGACGGCGTCAGCGGACATGCACTCCGTCACCGCACTGGAGGGCACTTCGCCCGCCACGACGTGGTACAGGAGGATGTCCGACAGGGTCGCCTTCCCTTCAGGGGTGTCCAGAGCGGCGAGATCGATGCCGGCGTCTGCAAAGGCCTGGTCCGTTGGCGCAAAGAGCGTGAACGGCCCGTCGCCTTGCAAGGTTTCGAGCAACTCCGCTTGGACGACGGCCGCGACGAGCGAACCGTGGATGCCCGTGCACTGGGCGGTCCGAGGCAGGTCGTTTGGCGTGTCGCTGGGCGTCAGCACCTTGTCGATGACGTGGATGACACCGTTGCTGGTGTTGACGTCCGCGAGGGTCACGTTGGCACCGTTGACCATCACGCCGTCTCCGACGGTGAAGGCGAGCGGTTGACCGTTGGCCGCATCTGCGGTCATGCAGTCGGTGACGTTGGCGGCCGGAACGGCGGCCCCGACCACGTGGTAGAGCAGGATGTCGGACAGGGTTGCCTTGCCTTCGGGCGTATCGAGGGCCGCGAGGTCAATGCCAGCGTCGGCGAAGGCCTGATCGGTCGGTGCAAAGACCGTGAATGGGCCGTCGCCTTGCAAGGTTTCGAGCAGTTCAGCCTGCACGACGGCAGCGACCAAGGAATCGTGGATGCCGGTGCACTGGGCCGTGCGTGGGATGTCGTTGGGCGTGGCTGTGGGCATCAACACCTTGTCGATGACGTGGATGATTCCGTTGCTTGTCGGCACGTCGGTAGCGGTCACGTTGGCGCCGTTGACCATGACGCCGGTGCCCACGGTGAAGCTCAACGGGTTGCCGTTGACCGTGGTGGCGGACATGCAGTCGGTCACGTTGGAGGCGGGCACGTTGGCACCCACCACGTGATAGAGCAGGATGCCTGAGAGCGTGGCTTGTCCCTCTGGCGTGTCGAGTGCTGCAAGATCGATGCCGGCGTCGGCAAAGGCTTGGTCCGTCGGTGCGAAGACCGTGAACGGTCCGTCGCCTTCCAGGGTCTCGAGCAATCCGGCCTGGATCACGGCAGACACCAACGAAGTGTGATTGCCGGTGCATGAGGCCGTGCGGGGAATGTCGTTGGGCGTGTCCGTGGGCATCAGCACCTTGTCGATGACGTGGATGACACCGTTGCTGGAGTTCACGTCAGCAAGGGTCACGTTTGCGTCGTTGACCATGACGCCACCGTTGACCGTGAAGGCAAGCGGCTGTCCGTTGACGGCGTTTGCGGACATGCACTCCGTGACCGCAGACGCGGGAACGTTACCGGCCACGACGTGGTAGAGAAGGATGTCTGAGAGGGCTTGCTTTCCTTCCGGCGTGTCCAGCGAAGCAAGGTCGATGCCTGCATCGGCGAAGGCTTGGTCGGTCGGTGCAAAGAGGGTGAACGGTCCGGAGCCTTGGAGCGTCTCAAGCAACTCGGCTTGAACCACCGCGGTCACAAGGGAATTGTGGATCCCCGTGCACTGCGCGGTGCGGGGGATGTCGTTGGGTGTCGCGGTGGGCGTCAGCACCTTGTCAATGACGTGAATGATGCCGTTGCTGGTGTTCACGTCAGCAAGGGTCACGTTGGCGTCGTTGACCATGACCCCACCGTTGACGGTGAAGGCCAGCGGTTGTCCGTTGGCGGCGTCCGCCGTCATGCATTCGGTCACGTTCGCGGCCGGCACGTCGGCGCTGACCACGTGGTAGAGCAGGATGTCCGACAGGGCTGCCTTGCCTTCGGGTGTGTCGAGAGCGCCGAGGTCAATTCCAGCGTCGATGAAGGCCTGGTCGGTCGGCGCGAAGACCGTGAACGGTCCGGTGCCTTGCAAGGTTTCGAGCAGTTCGGCTTGAATCACGCCCGCCACAAGGGAATTGTGCAGGCCAGTGCACTGAGCGGTTCGGGGAATGTCGTTGGGTGTGTCGGTCGGCATCAACACCTTGTCAATGACGTGGATCAGTCCGTTTGAGGAAATCACGTCGGTCATGACCACGTTGGCGTCGTTGACCATGACGCCACCGTCGACGGTGAAGGCCAGCGGCTGGCCGTTCGCGGCATCCGCCGTCATGCATTCGGTCACGTTGGCGGCCGGGACGTCGGCGCCGACCACGTGGTACAGCAAAATGTCAGCGAGCGTTTGTTTGCCTGCTTCGGTGCTGAAATCGGCCAAGTCAATGCCAGCGTCGGTGAAGGCTTGATCCGTTGGGGCAAACACGGTGAAGGGACCAGGTCCTTCCAACGTGGACAGCAGTTCAGCCTGAATGACGGCCGCGACAAGGCTGCCGTGAATGCCTGTGGATTGGGCGGTGGTGGGAATGTCCACCGGCGGGAGCATGACGCGGTCGATCACGTGGATGATGCCGTTGGAGGCTTGAACGTCGGCCGTGGTGACGTTGGCGTTGCTGAGGGTGACGCCGTTTGCATCAACGCCGAACTGCACACGATCGCCGTTGACGGTGGTCGCAAACATGCCGTCTGTCAGCGCACTGGAGGCCACCGAGCCGGCCACCACGTGGTGGAGCAAGATGGAGGTCAGCGTGTCGATTTCCTCTTGGGTGTCGAACGTGCTGATGTCGATGCCTGCCTCTGCAAAGGCCGTGTCCGTCGGTGCAAACACCGTGAAGGGGCCCGAACCCTGCAGGGTGGAGACCAGGTTCGCGGTCGTCAGAGCGTCCACGAGCGTGTTGTGGACGCCTGTTGCCGCAGCATTGGCGGGGATGTCTTGGGTGGCGTCAGCACTGGCTTGCAGTGGTAGGGTGGACGCCATCAGGATGGCAATGAGCACGAACACGGCGGATTTCTTCATGGCCTTCTAGGCACGCGATGTGAGTTATAATCAGGTGTTTCTCACACGACGGCGCTGACCTCCAGCGATGAAGGGTGAACACAGCCGCGCAGCAGGGTGAATCGATGCGCTGACGCCGAAAAAATCCAACCTTAAATCAGGTCATCCTGTTCTTCGTGCATGGCTTCGATGATCCTTGGATGGACCCTGAACGACGTGACGACCGCCATGGGGTTGGGCACCACCGAACACCTGCTTCATGCCTCCCTTCAGGCGCAGAAAGAGGCGCTTACGGCGTTGGTGAAAGGCGTCAAAGAACGCCTCCCGGCCGAAGGAAACGTGGACGTCTGGCTGATGTGCCAGCAGGATTCGTGCTACGACTACCGTGAGCCCGTGGTCATCGGTGCGCCGATGGTCTTTGGAGGAAAAGTACCGGAAGTCCTCTGGTATCTGGCGCCAAACGAACACGTCCAAGGGTTCCCATCGACCACGACCGTGGCTGACCTCCATTCGATCATGAACGAGGTGTCGCTCAACGGGCCTGGAGAACTCCCGTCCCCGACCGTGCACCTTTCAGGGTGGCATGCCGAAGCGGAACGGCTTGCTCCTTTGCTGGGCGTGAGCCAAATCCAAGCCTCTTCGGAGAGGCTTTGATAATTGGGAACGTCGACGGCTAAACGTGGACCCGACGGTTGATGCCAGTACCATTGTGCTGAACATCTTGCTGTACGTGCTTCTTCCGTTGTGGGTCGTGGCCGGCGGTGTCGATTGGTTTTGCCACCGGGCCACCAACATCGAATCGTCAGCAGGGCTCCGCGAAGCGCTTGTTCACGCGGTCATGGGCGTTCAGGTTGGCATTCCAATCCTTCTTGGCTTGATGTTCGAAGTCAACGTGCTGGTCCTCATCATGTGCATTCTGGCCTTTGTTGCCCATGAATTGGTGGCACATTACGACGTGAAGTACGCCAAAGACTTGCGCGAAATCAGCATCTGGGAAACCCATGCGCACAGCTACCTGGCCACCCTTCCGTTCTTCATCATCCTGCTCATCGTCGTGCGCCGCTGGGAGACGTTCATCGATTTCATCACCCTCAACTGGGCCGGCAGCATGCATTTGCAGTGGCGGGAGGAGTCCCTGGGCGTCAACGGTAATTTCGCAGTGGGGTACATCTTGTTCATGCTGGTGTTCGGAGTCATGCCGTACCTGTCCGAAATTTACCGCTGCTGGAAATGGGAGCGCGACAACGGAGTCTCGACTTTGCCTTGGAGGAATTCATGATGACGCCCGTGTACATCACGTCGACCGGGTGGCATCTGCCGGGCCCGGCCATCTCAAACGATCAGGTGGAAGTCGTGCTGGGGGCAGTGAACGGGAAACCTTCTGGCCTTCGAGCACAGATTCAGAAGGCCAACGGCATTCAAACGAGGCACTACGGCATCGACGCCAACCAACAAACCACGGTTTCAAACACCCAAATGGCGGTCTTGGCCGGGCAAGAATGCATGGACCGGGCCTTCCGACCCATTCACCAAGTCGGCATGCTCGCCGTTGCATCCACGCAAGGTGATCATCCCGTTCCGGGACTCGCGTCCTTCGTTCAGGCCGGCTTGGGGATGGCTGAAGTTGAAATCCTCACGGCGCAATCCATCTGTTCCTCGTCGATGATGGCGCTCAAGGGCGCCTGGTTGGCCTTGCGGTGCGATGAGCACGAAGCGGCGCTCGTGGTTGCCACCGAGATGCCTTCGCGGTTGCTGAAGCGGCAGCGGTACGAGGCCGCGACGGAATCGACCTTCGCCAAGAAAACCGTGGACTTCAACACCGAATTCCTTCGTTGGATGCTCTCCGATGGAGCAGGTGCTTTGCTGTTGGAGACGGCACCCCGCCCGAAGGGTCTCTCGTTTCGAATCGACTGGATGAAGGGGTGGTCGCATGCGCACGCTCTCCCGACATGCATGAGCGTTGGATCCAGCGGCAAGGCCGAAGAGGACCGCACGTGGCAGGACTACGAGACCTACGCGGACGCAGAGCGTGACGGGGCCTTGCTGCTCCGGCAGGAGGTTCGCCTGCTCGATCATATCGTCCGCCTCGGCGTGGACGGATACGTTCGCCTGGTTCAGGAGGGCCTGAACGTGCCCTCCGAAGTGGACCATTTCTTGTGCCACTACTCGTCCCATCATTTCCGACCAAAAATCCTCGACATGCTCGATGCCGCTGGCGTTGGCATTCCCGATGAGAAATGGTGGACCAACCTCTACACCCGAGGAAACACGGGTGCAGCATCTTTGTTCATCATGCTCGACGAGTTCGTGAGGACACAGAACCCGAAGGTCGGGGAACGCATCCTGTGCTTTGTTCCAGAAAGTGGACGTTTCAACACGACGTACATGCATTTGACGGTGGTGGACAGCGATGGACGGTAAGATTGAGATTGACGGAGTTCCGGTAAAAGAAGCAGCAGAAGCCATCGGCGCCAACGACGTACCGGACCTTGGCGACGTTGCGCAAGACGCGCTCCGGCGCTTGCTTCGCGTGTGGATCGGCTTCGAGCGCGACCTCGTGACCGTACCGCTCCTCCGCCGCCTCGACCTCGGCACCTACACGCTGGCTGACCATCGCCGCCTCCTCGTCAATTTGCGTCAACAAGTGGTCGAAGGTTCCCGTTGGATTGCTCGAGCGGCCTCCTCCATGGACCGCGACCACAGCGAATTGCGCTCGATGATCCTCAGGCACGCGGTGGACGAGCACCGGGACTACACCATGCTCGAGCAAGATTACGTCAACGCAGGAGGCGAGTTGGAGGCCATCCTCAACCGCGGGAAAAACGTGGGCAGCGAAGCCTTCCACGCCTTCATGATGCAACGCGCGAGCCAACCCAATCCTGTGGACATGCTTGGCGCGATGTGGATCATCGAAGGCCTCGGTGAGCGGATGGCCACTGGCTGGGCCACGCGCATGGAAGAACTGTGCGAGCGCGAGGGCATCACACGCTTCATGACCTACCACGGCGCCAACGACGACGATCACATGCAACGTTTCTACGCCATGCTGGACGAAGTGTGCGTCGACGTTCACGTGGTCGAACGCATTGAAATGACTGCGAAGGTGGTCGCGCGCTTGTACCGGCTGCAATTGGAGGAGTTGGAGGATGAGTAGCACTGCTCGCATGGAGCGACGTCGTCGAAAAGCGATGTCGAGAAACAACGGGCGCATGCCTGCGTCCATCGTCGATGCGATGGCCAGCGACGAGGCCCTGCCGCTCGACCCCATCGCCAAGGAATATTGGACGAAGGACCTGCAAAACCCGCTCCGTCGAATCGTGCTACCGACGCTCAAAGTCCTGTTGACCATCACCCTCCACATCACCTACTACCTCAAGCGGCTCTCGCCCATTCAGTGGCGCGCTCATGGATTCTTGCAGTGGCAGATTTGTTTCTTCATGAAGTGGTTTGTTCGCCCTGAAGCCAACGTCCTCATCCTCCGCCACTTTTGGGCCGAATCCAACCTGCTGAATTTCGTCATTGACAACGCGGGCCAGGAGGAAGTCGACCCCGTCCTGATTCATCCGAAGATGATTCGAGACCTGATGGTCCAGACCTTTGTCCACCACGACCAAGGCGTCTTGATGACGATGCGTGACCTGACGGAACCTGACCGGTCACGCTGGCCTGTACCCAAGGACGAATTGTCGTGGTCCAACTGGAAACCGGTCCGCATCGATTACGGCATTGAACGCAAAAAGTGGACCCAATTCCTCGATTTTGAGACCGCACATGAGCTGTTCAAAACCACGTTTTGCTTCTGGTTGACGGCCCCGGAATACGAGGCGGCCATCAACTCCTTCCAATTTGATCACTCGATCGGTCTGCTGATTGACGACATCGTCGGTGCGAGCCACTTTGCTGACATCGCGTACAACCGCTTCCCGATGATCCTCGTTGGGCCCAGCGGTCTTAGTTACCGGTTCCTGATGCACGGTTTCTTCGTGGAGCACACACATGGACACCTCGAGCGCATGCGTGCTGAGCTCGGCATGGAGAACTGAGGATGGAACTTTCCACGCTCCTGTGGATGGGTGCCCTCCTCCTCGTCTGGTACCTCTCCGTCGGCTTTGGGGTCACCGTGGCCTACCACCGGGTGCTTACCCACCGTTCGGCCAACCTCAGCAAACCGTTGCTTTACGCCCTTGTGCTGGCGGGATTGCCCGCAGGTCCGCCTGCGGAATGGGTCGGCAACCATCGAAGGCATCATGCCGATTCGGACGGCCCCAACGACCCGCACAGCCCGGTGCATGACGGGTTTTGGTACGCACACTGTGGCTGGTACCTCGGCATTCGAAACCGGGGCGTGTGCTTTCTTTACGCGGTCGGAGGACCTCTTCGGTACGTGCTCGACATGTGCCTTCGCCAAATGAGCCCAGGCGGGCATGACGCTCGGGCCAAAGACGTGCTCGAAGACCGTGTGCTTCGTTTTCTATCGACCCGTTTCGGCTACTTCCTCGGCTCATTGGTCCACATCCTTCCGTTTGTGTTGGCGTACCTGCTGATGGAATGGGACGGCGTCCTGATCGCTTGGGTCGCCGGGGTCGTCTTCTACAACGCCGGTGACGCAGTCAACTCCGTCGGTCACATTTGGGGCAGGCAGGATTTTGCCGGCTCCAGCGAAGCACGAAACAATCCGCTGGTGGCGTTGATTTCGCTCGGTGAAGGATGGCATTCCGGGCATCATGCCTTCCCACGTTCAGCTCGGCATGGGTTGCTGAAAGGACAGATCGACCTGTCCTACATGCTTCTTCGCGGCTTGTCTGCCGTTGGTTTGGCTTCGGACATCCACCTTCCAACCGGCGAGGACATCCACGGCCGTCAACGCCCTTGAGCTCGGCCAAATGGCTCGTCTGGGCAAGCCGGCATGCGGTTCAAATGGAGCGGTCATGTTGACCTGCCATGGGAGCCATCGCCAATCACCGGTGGTGGCGCTCCACCAAGGCTGCACGTCGTGAATTGATGCCTCAACGCGAGGTGCGCTCTTGGAAGGCGGAACACGCCGTCGGTGCGGCCGTCAAGCGCATGACATGCACGAAGCACGTGCATTTGGCCATCCGGATTCCCGACCCAGACCGTCCTCGTGGCTCGGGTGAGGTCGACGTCATCGCCATCACGGACCGGGCCGTGGTCTTGCTTGAAGTCAAGAATTGGGGCGGAGACGTCCACCTCCAAGACGACGACTTGGTCCAGCAACGCCTGCTCGACAAGGGCGAACCCCCCAAACCAGTCATCGGAAAACTGCGCGACAAAGTCCGGATGCTGCAACGTAGTTCACAGTCCATTGATCAGGTCGAGATGCTGGAGGTGCTTCCCATCGTCGTGCTCGCCAACCCTCGGGGCAACCTCAGCGACGAGGTCCTCGCCCATCCTGAAGTCTCCACTGTGGCCGATTTGCCAAAGAAAATTGAGGCCCTTTTGGCGTCGCGTGAACCTGCTTCAGACGAGGAGTTGGCTCGACAGGACGCGCTCCTCCGCCGTTTTGGTACGTGGGACGTCCTGACCTTCGACGGCGGTCAACGCCACACGGGTGACCTCATCGATGACGACCTCCCTGACGGCTGGACCCGCGCCGACCACACGGCCATCGAGGTCGCCGTTGAAGGAGGATGGTTGAGCACGTTATTTCGTGGCCCACGGCTCAACGTCACCTTCCACCGCCGGGACGGCTCGAAGGTCACGGAGGACATGACGCCAGGCCTGACCGTTCGGCACACCCAACCGTGGGACGATTCAGGCATCGACGGCAAAGGCACCTACCCGATCGAGCATGTTCGCAAGGTGCTCTTCGGCAACGAAGCAAAGTTTCGCTGGGAGGACGTGCCCTCTCCCGAGGGGGACGGGGGTGCAGCCGAGGGCCAAGATCTCCTCGAGGGCTTCGAGGTCGGAGGAACGTACACGGGCACGGTGGTGAACCACCAAGGTCGGAAGAAGGACGATTTCCACGGCCTGTTGGTCACGTTGGTTGAGCGCAAGGTGACCGGGATGATTCACATCTCAAAGATGGACGGCATGGACATGGATCACATCGACATGTTCTATGCCATCGGCAAGACGGTTGAGGTTCGCATCTTGAGCATCAAGGGCCCAAAGCGCATCGACCTTGACTTCGCATGACCGCAAGGCAGCGGGCATCCGCGGTCATCATTCCATGGCCTTGCGGGCAGCAACGACGCTGTTGATGATCTCTGTGCGCATCGAGTCGGCACTGATCCTGTGTTCGAAGGAAACGTACAGCAAGCCAGCTGGACTTTGCGTTTCGAGCATCATCCCGTTTGGATCAAGCCCAACCATATGCACCGTTTCAGCCTCGACACCGCGGTGCCCTTTGGCAATGGCCACCATGGCATCAACGTGATCGTCGTTCATGTGTTCGATGGCACCAGGCGCGGCTTCCATCAGCGCGTTGTCGGCGACGGACTCCATGTACCGTCGACCTGGAATCCAGCAGATTCGACCAAAACCGGCGATGTATCGGATGCGTTCGACGGTGCTCATCCGGTAGAAACTGAAGTTGTGGACGTTGACGTAGGATTCAGCCGCAGGCACGCGTTCGACGTACCGTGCCAAGAGATGAGCATGCTCCTCCTCGCTGACGCGATCGATGCCGTGTTCAGGATGTTCGCTCTCTTTCCCTTCAACGACGATTCGGCGCATTTCACCAAGCAAGCAAGCTCTCCAACTGGATTGCGGGTCTCCTTTGGCCGCGGGATCAGAGATGAACAACGAAGCACGGGGATCGGCATTGATGTTACGAGTGTGGGCGGCAATGTCGGCCACCAAAATGAACGGGCGGCCATGTTCGTCCAGCGCGAAGGGGGTGATGGACCCAATCGGGAACCCTTCGATACCCTGCTTGACGGCGAGGGTTGCAAACGTCGCCGCATGCGTCGAATGAAGCCATTGGGCCACGTTGGCCGAGGGGTCTTCCCCGTCATGGGCTTCACGGTGTGCGTCCTTCTCTGCTGTGGCGTCGGCGTGTTGGTTGTCTGTGTTCTCGCTCATTGTCAATCACCTTCGTGTCCATCGTTTGGTGGAAAGGATTCCACCTCGTCATGCACATGAATCCTCAATCGTCCGTCGGTCGGTGCAACGTCGACGGTGCAATCGACCATGAATACCTTGGCGAGGTTTTCTTCCGTCAGCACCTCTCGGGGTGAACCCACCGCCTCGACCTTTCCTTCGTGAAGCAACACGACACGGTCAGCAAAACTTGCAGCGACGTTGAGATCATGCATGACTATGACAGCCCCTCGGTTTTCATCGTCATCAACCACTCGGCGAATGCGCTTCATGACACCAATTTGGTTGTTCAAATCCAAATCGCTGGTGGGTTCATCAAGCAGCAGCAGTCGAGCCTCCTGAGCAAGGGCCTTGGCCAGAATGACCTGCTGGCGTTCACCTCCTGAGAGTTGTGTAAACTGACGGAATGCGAACTCACTGAGCCCCAGCAAGCTGAGCGTGTTCGAGGCGATGTCGACGTCGCGGTCGCTCAAACGCCAGGTCACGTGCGGCCGACGGCCGAGCAGCACGACGTCGATGACACGCATTGGAAAGGCACTGGTGATGCTCTGCGGCACGTAGGCCGTGCGTTTTGCGCGTTCGATGAGACCCATCGTCTCCAAGGAATCTCCGCCCACCAACACCGTGCCGCCATCAGGAGAAAGCAACCCGTTGAGCATTCTCAACAGGGTTGTTTTCCCTGCTCCGTTCCGGCCCAACAACGCCACAACTTCACCGCTTGAAACGGCAAGATCGACGCCGTCCAGCACGGGCCGTTCGCCCCAGGAAAAGCGAAGGTCAGTCGCTTCGAGCAAAGTGGTCCTCATGCGCTTTGCCTCCGCATCAACAGAAGGTAGAGGAAAAAGGGCCCTCCCAGCACCGAAAGCATCACCCCGACGGGCAACACTACGGGTGCGAACAGGGTTCTCCCAATGGTGTCTGCAACGAGCAAGACCGCGGCACCCATGACCGCGGAGGTGGGAATCAAGACGCGGTAATCGTTGCCCACCAAAATCCGTGCAATGTGGGGCGCAACCAAGCCAAGAAAACCGATGATTCCGGTGAAGGCAATGACCACCGCGGTCAGTGTCGCGGAAAGGATGAGGATGGAACGACGGGTGGATCGTGGGTCAACGCCCGTAGAGGCGGCAAAATCGTCACCGCCCACCGCCAGCGTGTTCAAATCCCACGCCGCCCGCAACCCCGAAGGCAAGAGGGCCAAGACAAACAGACCGATGAGCGACGCTTGCTGCAGGTCCGGACGGGAGAGGCTGCCAAAACTCCAATGCGTGAGCTGTGAGATTTGGGCATCGGTGGCAAAATATTGCATCGTTTGAACGACGGCTCCGGCAATGAACGTGATCGCGATACCGACCAAAATGTAGGATTCGCTGGTGACGTTTGACATGTCGCCGAGTTTGATGATGATGGCCACCACCAGCATGGCGAAAATGAACGCGTTTCCAAGGATGGCCAATTCAGGCGCGCCGAAGATGGCCACGTCGAGGACGATAGCCAGGGCTGCCCCAAGGCCTGCGCCCGAAGCAACCCCCAAGGTCAGCGGTGAAACGAGTGGATTGCCCAGAACGCCTTGCATCATGGTCCCGGCCATGGCCAGGGCTGCCCCTCCAGCAAGCGCGATCAGCACCCGTGGCAATCGCAGGTTGATCAGTATCTCACGTTGGAGGCCTTCAGGCGACTGAAATCCGAAAAGAATCCCAAGCGTGGTTCGCATGGAAAGATCATCCGATGAACCGAACCCCATGGCAAGGACGGCACCAAGAGCGGTCATGAGCGAGGCCATCAGCAGGAAGAAGGTGCGCTGGCGTTGTCCGTCAAGGTAGGCCTTGGCCACACCTTCCATGTCACTCACCTGTCATCGTGCAGAGGAACGTACCGGTCCGATCGACGGAGAAATGGTCGGTGTAAAAGCCGTCCAACAGCGCCTCTCCTGCCCCTTCTTCAAACCGCTCAGGATGGAATTGCTCGGCGATAAACGGCAGTCCGTGGACCATCATTGGACCGGCGAATGCACCTGAAAAGATGAGCAGGTGATCGTTTTCGACGGCCTGCATGGCATCAAAGCCGGGACGGCTTTGGATGAGGTTGAAATGTTCAGTGCATCCGTTTTTGGGATCGTTCAGGTCATAGCCAAGTTCGAACGTGATGCCGTCAAACATCATGACGTCTGGGTTTTCGTTAAGGATGGCCTCCATGTCGACGTGCGTCGTATGCCCGGGCAGGTCGCTGAACACGTTTTGACCCCCTGCGATTCGAATGATGTCGTCCCATTGCGACGAGCCGGTCAACACCACGGGGTCCCGCGTCAGCGAGGCATGATGTTCCATGACCACGGCAGGGCGTCCGGCCTCGTCGAGGTCTGCCAAAGCGGTGGCCATGACGTCTTCGATCGCATCGAATTCTTCCATGAGGTCCTCGTATGCATCCATTTTGTCCAGCATCAGAGCCAATTGGTTGAATTCTTCTCGCAACGCGTCGTACTTGTAGAAGTCGAACGCGACGACGTCAATGCCAAGCGGAGCCAACCGGTCGCGGATGGCCGCAGTGTCGACCATGCCGTTGGTTGCGAACACCACGTACACGTCTGGACGAACGTCGAGAAGGGCCTCATAGTCGATTTCAGAGTGTGCTGAAAATTGGACCCACGGAAGATCCACAAGTTCAGGCCAGAGCGTTTCATCGCTGAAATCACCGCTGATTCCGACCACGGAACTCATGTCCGCATCGAGCATTTTCATCGCGGTCGCCCCGAACGTGTTTGAGACCACGATGCGTTCGGGGGGTGCATCGAAGGTGTGTACCGCCCCGGTCGTGTCGGTTACGGTGATGACCCCTTCACCTTCCGGTTGACGGGCATCGTTGACGATGTTGACCATCGCGTAGGCCAAGACCAACAAGACCACGATTTGGACTGCTGTGAGCGCCTTGCGGGCCTCGAGCCCGCTCATTCAGGTCGCCCCCGAAGCAATTGGAGGGCGATGGCGACGAAGACGAGTGCTCCTGCTGCCAACAACCACGGGTTGTTTTCTCCTGTACGTGAGCT
>DUHU01000150.1 GCA_013330765.1 Candidatus Poseidoniaceae archaeon
TTCCAATCGCGTCGCTTTCTTTCGTAGGGCCCGCACATCGCCTTCCAAAGCGTGCCTTGCTTGGTTGAGATCCTTGGCTTGTTCCTGCAAGCGACGGATGTTTCGCTCCATCTCGACAAGCTCGTCCGTTTTTGTGACGTCCCCTCGGGGGCCTGCATCCACTTCGGACATACCCTTCCACTCTTCCCACGGTATAAAAATCCGAAATGTTGAGCCGGAAGCCGTAAGGCCCCCCTTTCCGTGGAGCAACCATGGGTGAGTGCGAAGTCTGCGGGGCGATGAACGTCGGAACGCGCACGGTGCCCATGGGCCGAGCCATGGTCTCTGCATGTCTTCGATGCGCAGAGCGACTTGGTGTGGGCGAACGTCAGGTCGCACCTGGCCTCGCTCAAGCGTCGAGGCGGGCCGCAGCTCCACGAAAAAAGACTGACAGAGGCCTGATGCGACGGACAGAGCGAGTTCTGGCCCAAGACTACGGCCAACGAATTCGCAAAGCCCGTGCCGGCAAAGGATGGAGCCAGGAAGAACTCGCCAGAAAGATGTCTGAGAAGGTCAACGTGGTCAAATCGAGCGAAGCCGGACGACGACCGACGGACGGTGTGATCTCAAAATTTGAACGCGTCCTTGGTATCGAATTGATGGAAGAGTACACCCCTGACGAACACCGACAACTTGGATCCGGCAGCGGTGGCGGTTTCACCCTTGGTGATTACCTGAACGGGGCACGGTGACGTCGTGAACAACGTCGCTGTTCATGCGATTTGGTTGGCGCAAGACGACCCGAAGAAGAACACAGCCGTACGTTCTGCGAAACGCGGGGACCTCGTGTTGCACAAGGATCTACGCCGCATCCCAAGACGAGGTGTCTTGCTCGACCCGTTGTGTGGCAAGGTCTTCGGACCTGAAGACCACGAATATTTGGAAGATGGCGCGCTGGTGGCCTTGGATTGCAGCTGGGCACAAATCGACGGTTCGGTGGCCTCCATTGATCGTCGTACTCGCCTCAAACATCGGATGTTGCCGCTGTTGCTGGCAGCCAACCCAGTCAATTGGGGAAAGCCCGGCCGTTTGTCCACCGTCGAAGCACTTGCTGCCACACTGATGTTGGCCGGACACGGCGACCAAGCACGTCAGGTGCTCGGTTGCGTTCGTTGGGGTGAACGCTTTCTTGAGTTGAATGCAGAACCGCTCCAAGCGTACGCCGGTGCGACAACTTCCAGTGAGCTGATCGACATTCAATTCGAATTTTTCGACATCGATAAGGAGCAGTTGACGTGAATCCATCAGAACGTGGCCCGGTGTTGCGTCGAACGGACAAGGGATTTCTTCCGGCCGTCGATGACTTTGCAGAGGAGAGCCACATCGCTTTGACGTCCGATGCCGGACACCAGGTGAGCGTGTTAGGGACGCCGGCCGACCTCGAAGCCTTCGCACTTGGTCACGCGCTGGCTGAAGGATGGTGGGACGGTCGCGGGGAAGCACCCACGATCACCACAGGCACAGACGCCTCTGGACAGACCGCGCATGTGCACGGGAACGTGGCGTGGGGGCCTGTCAAGGAATCCCGATTTATTCTACCGAGTTGCGGTGGTTGCGGAGAGTTGCTCTCCTCGCCACCTCCGGGAAAGAGCCTCTCCGGGGGGGTCCCAATGGACTCCATCACGGTGGCCAAAACGCTTCGTTCAATCCGTGAGCATCAGGCATTGTTCGATGCAACCGGTGGAGTCCATGCTGCCGCATTGGCGCATCCTGATGGGGTGATGTTGGTCGCTGAAGACATCGGTCGGCACACGGCCGTGGACAAGGTTGCCGGTTTCTGGTTTGATGAACATCGAAACAAGCCCCCCTCGACCCTCCTCCTCTCAGGTCGTTGTGGCTGGGACCTCATGGCCAAGGTGGTCCGGCTTGGAATCCCCCAGGTGGCCTGCGTCGGTGCCATGTCGAATCAAGCCGCACGGCTGGCCCGTGAACACGGCGTCTTGGTGATGGGTTTCGCGTCTGGCGATGACCCCCAATTTGTCGGCCCATGGCCAGGCTTCTCCGCAAAGGCTTGAATCCATGCATGTCCGGCCAGCGGTATGCAGGGCTACCCTGGAAGGACGCCTGAGGACACGGCGCGGTTGCGGGTGGCTTCACCCAAGACACGGGCTGCAGGCATTCCAGCGGTCGTTTCAAGCGCCAAGCACGGCATCAAGCGAATGGGCGTTCGGAAGACGTGGAAGACGCTGAGGATGATCAATCAGCAGGACGGTTTCGATTGCCCTGGCTGTGCGTGGCCCGATCCAGATCATCGTTCTGGTTTCGAATTCTGTGAAAACGGTGCAAAAGCCGTTGCAGAAGAAGCGATGTCTGCACGTTTCACTCCAGAGCTCTTTGGAAGCAAGCCCATCTCATCTTGGTCATCGATGAGCGATTACGAGCTGGGGAAACTCGGTCGCCTTACGCAACCCGTGTTGCGGAAAAAGGGCGAATCGTCCTTCCAAGGTATATCGTGGGATGAAGCACTCGATTTGGCGTCGAAGCGACTCAAGGCCGTCAGCGACCCGAACCGGGCCGTGTTTTACACCTCAGGGCGAACCAGCAATGAAGCAGCATTCCTGTACCAACTCATGGTCCGAAGGTTGGGAACCAACAACTTACCAGATTGTTCCAACATGTGCCACGAATCAAGCGGCAAGGCGCTTGGTGCCACCATTGGTATTGGAAAGGGAACGGTGCGTCTTTCGGACTTCAACGAAGCGGACGTGATCATGGTCATTGGGCAAAACCCAGGGACGAACCACCCTCGAATGCTGACCTCGTTGCGCGATGCGAAAAGAGCAGGGGCCCGAATCATCCACGTGAATCCCCTCCCTGAGGCGGGGCTTGAGCGATTCAAGCACCCGCAGGATTACATGCGTCTGGATTTGTTTGACGATCAACTTGCGGACGTGCATCTCCCTGTCCGAATTGGAGGCGATGCAGCCCTCCTGCAAGCCCTTCAACATCTCTCACTTCAAGCGGGTGCCGTGGATACGAGCTTTGTTGATGCCTCCACAGCGGGCTACGACGCCTTTGCCGATGCCCGTGCGGATGTCGACTGGGAACAAGTGACGAAGGACACGGGATTGTCTCAGGCCAGCGTGGAGGAAGCAGCGACCCTCCTCAACGGCAGCAAGGCGACCATCGCATGTTGGGCCATGGGGCTCACACA